>JAYRNY010000534.1:0-4961 GCA_041911975.1 bacterium
AGGTTGGTGCTAGGCTCTTAGAGAGCAGAACCCAACCATAGCAAATGTATATATTTTGAACCCATTCGAGCAAGTCTACGAAATCGTCAAAAAAATTCCGCCCGGAAAAGTCTGTACATACGGACTGATTTCCAGGCGCATGAATAAAAGATTGAGTGCAGCGGCTGTCGGCTGGGCGATGAACGCACTTGGAAATGGAAACGAGAAAAGCAAGTACAACTCCTCGAATGTTCCATGGCACCGAGTCATAAACTCAAAGGGCAAGCTGAGCACGAGACTGGAGTCGGCAATGCTGTCTGAAACCGGACAGCCTGTAAATCTTCAGCGGATACTCCTGCAAAAGGAAGGCGTGAAGTTTAGAGAAGATGAAAGCATCGATCTCAATCTTTTCCTCTGGAATGACAGCGAATCAATGGGATCTGTTCGCAAATGTGCAATCATACTCTTGGTCCCCGAACAGGCATCATGAATGACGGAAACATCCTCGGCGCAAGCAATTACGAACAATGCAGATTATTGCCAACAGTCATATCCTGCAATCATTTCCGATATAACTCAAGCAGTAAAAGGGATTGAAGAAACGTTTAAACACTTGTCAGAAAAGCCCCCTGCTGATCACGGCATGATTGCGATGATACAGGCGCTTCAGCATTGTTCGGTCTTGCCCGTCATGCTTGGTCAACAACTGAGGACGATCGAGGGATTGGAGCAGAAGTTCGGCGAACAGTTCAGATCTATGTGCCGCGAAGAGATAGAGGAGATTGCCTCGCTCACGACATTCATACAAGATTGGCTGGCAAACATTGTTTCAGGCACACCAGCCCTAAGCCTGAGCACACAACGGGTCTTGCTGGACAAATTTTTCAAGGACACGGCTCGCCTCAACCTTCTTCAGCAACGAATTTCCGGCAAGATGATGAAGGTAAAGTCCGTCTGAACGGCTTTTGGGCAACTGTTCTCTTGTGTATCTTTACAAGCGATATGGAACACGTCAATTACCCGCGTGACATAATTGCCAAACCATCAGCCATTTCTTGTTTTCAACGCTCTACGCCTAACGAATCAAACGAGTCGCGATCAGCCCGGCAAATCGATCTTTGCCTCGGTACCACCAACCAAGGTGAGTTTGGCATTGAGCGCAGACAGCATAAGTCCAGGCATATCCGGGGAACCAGCAGGCTTCCGTGGTTGGATCACCGACTTCGACAGCGCCGGGAGCATCGCTGTAGCAGAGCACATGAAATGAATAGCCGCCAGGATTGCGGAATGTGTGTTCATGCGGCTGAACAGCAGACGACGGACTGGTGATATCGTGCTCACAGTTTTTGCAACGCACGGTCTTCTTTATTTCAACGTCTGTTTTTTCGTCCAGTTCAATCGATGTGCGCTTGCTCATGGGTTGCACCACATTTTGAAAACGATTACCGCTGATTCTCAGTGCGACCGAAGAAGAAAGAATCCAACAGCGCTCAACACTGCAATGACTGCGCCTGCAATTGCAGCAATCTTGATCATCTTCTTCTTTTTTCGCTCATTGAGCACTGCGGTTATTTGCATTTGCACTCTTTTCGGAAATACTTCCAGACGCTCCAACAGTTTCGCGATGGTGTCGAATCGATCGCGCGAGTCTTTCTCAAGACATCTTTCAACGACTTCCTCGAGATCCTTGGGTCGTTTGCTCTCAAACTTGATGTCTGAGATTTTAGGCGGCAAAGTAATCGCATGCATGTTTTTGATATCAAGAAAACTGCCCTTTACGAAAGGTGGTCTGCCAGTCAAAAGCGAATACCCTATGGCGCCGATTCTGTAGACCTCGGATCTCTCATCGTATTCAATGCCGCGCGCTTCGTCGGCAGACAGATGAATCGCGTCAATCGGCTCCGACAGCTCTTCGCTCTTTTTCACTTTGGGCAAAGCAAAATCCAAAATTGAAACCGACGGTTCCGAGTTCATATCATCGAGAAAAATGATGTTTCCAGGTCTCAAGTCTCTGTGCAGCACACCCTGCTTTTGCGCATAGACAAGCGTTTCACAAACACCCGTCAATATCTTCACTACAACGTCATGGCTTGGCGTTCCGTGCATGGCCAGGCACTGCTCCAAATTAAAACCGTCTTTGTACTCAGTAACCGTATACGGTGACTTACCATTGTGGAAACCTGAGTCAACTATTTTGGCAATATTGGTGTGATTGAGCTGCTGATTCTTCTTAATCTCGCTCTGAAAAGTCGGCTGCATTGACGGAAGCACTCTCTTGAAGCACTTCACGGCAACCTTTGTCCCTCGCTGCCGGTCTCTGGCAAGTACAACCGTCGCTCGGGCACCGTCTCCCAGTAATGCTATCGGCGCATATCTCTCCACCGGAAAGGCATCCGGCGACAATCCGATAGATGCGAGGTCCAATGAAACTGGATCACTCTCATTTTGTTTTATATAATTGGCGACTTTCTTTGGATTCGGATTTTCACAAGAGCAAATGCCAGAGCATTCTACTCTGGCTGTGACTACCCCGACTCTGCGTTTGCAATTGGCACAAACATCAATCGAAAATTGTGCCTTGGGCGAGTATGGCCGTTCGCAACGGCAGTAAGAAACCCATTGCGTCTTCGGCTCCTTGCCCGCTTCAATCTTCGGCAAGAAACACGTTTGACAACCCTCTAGTCCTGTACTTCCCATGCCGAAATTATACAAAGAATCGCACGACACACAGTGAACATGCCAATCTTTCTCATATGCTACGCAACTGACATACGGAGCTGCTCAATAGGGTACAGTGTAGTTGAGAAACTAGCGGGCGCGGTGTTGCAATGAAACTGGGTAACTCTTTGCTGCAAAAAGGGCTCTTTCTCGTTTTTGTGCCACTCTCCTTCCAGCTCATCGTGCTCGGCGGCATCACATATTTGGAAGCAGAAGCAGAAGAAGTCGCCATGCGTGCTGAGCATGCGGCAAAGATTGATGCAAATATCAATTACCTGACCAAGGCCCTACTCGACAACATGCCGACCTGGGAGTGGAACTCCGATGACACTCTTCCTTCTAACTATGAAGCAGTAAGAGATGATGTACTTGCCTGCCTGAAGAGACTCAAAGTGCTGTCCGAGGGTGATGCAGATATGGTCGGCGCGATAACAGAAGTGGAAATACTTGCCCACGAAGCACTCGATCTGATGGAGACGCACAAGGAAACAGAAAACTATACGATTGAATCAAAAGATCAAAAAGGTAGAAAACGCAGATTCAAGGGGATAAAGAAACAGCTGCAGGACATCCTTGCCAATCGCCTGCTTCCGTTTGCCAATGCAGAAAGACGTATCATGCGGGAAAGCCCGCAATTGCAGGCGCAAAATAGAAAGCACATTCGCACCTTGCTATTCGGGGCAGTAGCATTCAACATAGTTCTCGCCATCGTTCTTGTTGTGTTTTACAATAGAGATATCGTGCGGCGGCTTTCCACAATTTTCGATAACAGCTTGAGATTAGCAAGCAGAAAGCCGTTGCTTCCTCCGACTAAAGGTACAGATGAGATCGCGCGCCTGGATCAAATCTTCCACACAATGGCCGACTCACTGGCAGAGGCGGCGCGCAAAGAGATTCTTGTCATTGAAAACGCACAAGACATGATTTGTTCGCTGGATGCCAAAGGCACTTTCATAACAGCAAATCCAGCCACAGAAACTCTGTTAGGTTATACGCCGGAAGAATTGATCGGCAACAAAATAAGTAATATCATCCACGAAGCCGATCAGCCTTTCACTCAAAACAATTTGAAGGTTCTGATGGACGGGGAGTCGATTCCACCCTTCGAGACGCGCATGGTGCGCAAGAATAAGAAGGTGGCCGACACATTGATGTCTGCTCAATGGTCAGCAACGGAAAGCTCGATGTTCTGCGTAATGCATGATGTGACGGAGCGCAAGCAAGCTGAAAGACTGCGTCAAGAAGTTGTTCAAATGGTCAGCCACGATTTGCGCACACCACTTACGACAATTCGCGGAACTCTGGAGATTGTTGCCAGTGGAAAGGTCGGCGATCTGACCGAAAAAGGCAAAAACATGATTCAAATGGCAGAGCACAGCAGCCAGCTCCTGGTTGCCCTGGCCCGTGATCTTTTGGAAATTGAAAAACTCGAAGCCGGAATGCTCGAACTCAACAAAATGGAAACTTCCATCGAGAATGTCTTCAAACAAGCGGTCGACTCCGTCGCCATCATTGCCCAAAAGCGCAAAGTCAATGTTGAAACCTCAGGCGATGGGGTGATGTTCGCAGACGGCAACCGGGTAGTGCAGATTTTGGTAAACCTGATTACCAATGCCATTAAGTTCTCGCCACCGGATAGCACAGTAACTGTTTGTTCGCGGGTCAAAGACAACTTCGTCGAAATCAGCGTCTCTGACACTGGACGGGGTATTCCTGAGGCTATGCTCTCTTCTATCTTCGAAAGGTTCAAACAAGTGCGCGAGTCTGACTCGAAAAACGAGAGTGGCTCGGGGCTGGGATTGGCAATATGCAAAGCCCTGGTTGAACTGCACGGCGGTGAGATTTCCGTGACCAGCCTGGAAGGCAAGGGCAGCACTTTTACCTTCAGCATTCCCAATAATCAAATGGCAAACAACTCAGCCCACAGGGCTTAGCGAGCTTTGCCATAAATATGCCACATCGCCGCCATCACATTGCCATAGAGCATATTGTTTGATATCCAAACGCGACTGACGTTGGTGGAGCGACGGTTGCTCCACCAATTTCTCTTTAGCATAGAACGAACATCATTGGCGTCGGTGCGCTCGCGCCCGACGAAGGCAAGGTTCTCAGTGAGGCAGAACAAACAAGCTCTTCGCGCCACTTTCATCAAGCAAGAGGGAGCCTGACACTGGCAATTGGGATAACGATAAGACAGCATCAGGCACGTTTTTCTGGAGGTCAGGACATGGGCACAGAAGTAGAGCAAGTCTCAAATTACTTCA
>JAYRNY010000535.1:0-2545 GCA_041911975.1 bacterium
AAGAAAAACCGAAAGAGAAAGCCGGAAAAAAGAGCAAATCCTGATAGATACCGCTTTTACACAGGATCTGGTAAGATTGCGATTTAATGCCGCTTTTTTGGCCGGCGTTAGATAATAATGTTGCAGCCGCACGGCGTGCGCAGTAATTTCCCAGACAGTTAGCTATATACGGCTATTTTTTAAAGTCTGAAAATTCGTGCTAACGTGATGTTAAGCAACAACTTACCTAGTAATTTGAACAACAAAATTTGGAAGGAAGAAAATGTCGATAAAGCGTCCATCAAGGAATGATGTGTTTGACCTCTGGAGCATGACTCCGGCTGCACAGTCGCCCATGTCCTATTACCCGCCCACCGTAATTGAAACTACAGCCAGGGGCGAACGCGCTTTTGACATCTTTTCGAGGCTGCTGAGAGAGCGCATCATCTTTCTGGGCATGCCGATTGATGATGGCGTCGCCAATTTAATCGTGGCGCAATTGCTCTTGCTCGAAGGCGAAGACCCGGAAAAGGATATCCGCCTTTACGTAAACTCGCCGGGCGGCTCGGTTACAGCCGGTCTGGCTATATATGACACCATTCAACATATACGTTCGGATGTTTCAACGATTTGTTTAGGACAAGCTGCCTCAATGGGAGCTTTTCTATTGGCTGCCGGGTCTAAGGGAAAACGATTGGCGCTTCCTCATGCCCGTATCCTCATTCACCAACCATTGGGCGGAGCGCAGGGTCAAGCTACGGACATCGAGATTCAGGCGAGAGAAATTCTTCGCATCAAACGCCAGCTCAATGAGCTGCTTGCCCATCACACCGGTCAGACAGTTAAACAAATTGAAAAGGATACAGACCGAGATAATATAATGACAGCCGAGGAAGCCAAGGAGTATGGTCTAGTTGATGAAGTGATCGCCAGGGTAGAGCCTGCGCTTTCAGCCGTTTAAGGTCACTAGAACCTGAAATTCAGGTATACATAAGAACCGCCGGAAACACCCAATTAGAAGGACAACAGATGCCAAAGCAGTCAGACAACCGTCTTAAATGCTCGTTCTGTGGAAAGAGTCAGGATCAGGTCAAAAAACTGATTGCCGGACCTGGTGTCTATATATGTGATGAGTGCGTCGACCTCTGCAACGAGATTCTCGATGAGGAGCTTTTCGACGGTGCTCCGCAACCGGCTGCCTCCGAGGCCGTGCTGCCCAATCTGGTCGACATTCCCAAGCCGCAAGAGATTAAGAGTTTTCTGGACCAGCATATAGTCGGTCAAATGGTCGCCAAGAAGATCCTGTCGGTGGCTGTATACAACCACTACAAGCGGATCAGCCACAACTCCGAAATGTCCGAGCAAGTGGAAATCCAAAAGTCCAATATCCTGCTCATCGGTCCGACCGGATGCGGCAAAACTCTATTGGCACAGACTTTGGCTAAATTGCTCGATGTGCCGTTCGCGGTTGCCGATGCGACAACGCTGACGGAAGCCGGCTATGTAGGCGAAGATGTGGAAAACATCCTTTTGCGCCTATATCAAGCCGCCGACTATGACATCAAGAAGGCTGAGCGCGGCATCATATATATCGACGAAATCGATAAGATCTCGCGCAAATCGGAAAACACGTCCATCACGCGTGACGTGTCCGGAGAGGGTGTCCAACAGGCCCTTCTGAAGATGATCGAAGGAACGGTTGCCAACGTGCCACCTCAGGGTGGACGCAAGCACCCGCACCAGGAATTCATCCAGATAAACACTGCCAATATCCTCTTCATCTGCGGTGGAGCATTCGTCGGTCTGGACAAGATTGTCGAGGCCAGAGTTTCTTCCAACCGCAATATTGGCTTCGGCTCCGACAGACCGCTAACGGCCTGGGAACGCGAGCAGAAAGCCAGCAAGATTCTCAAAGACACGGCACCGGACGATTTGCTCAAATTCGGCTTGATTCCTGAGTTTGTAGGACGTATGCCGGTCATCGCCGTGCTCGAATCGCTCGATGAAGAAGCACTCGTCAAAATCCTCGTCGAGCCGAAGAACGCCATTCTCAAGCAGTATCAACAGTTGTTGGTGCTTGACGGCGTCGAACTCAAGTTTGACCAGGAAGCCATCAAAGCTGTTGCCGAAGAGGCCATCAAGCGCAAAACGGGCGCCAGAGCGCTCCGGGCCATTGTCGAGGAAATCATGCTCGACATCATGTATGAAGTTCCGTCTAGAAGCGATATAAAGACGGTTCACATTACAAAAGAACTGGTCGAAAAGCGCTCCACGGCGGAGCTTCTCCAGTTGCCAAATAAAGCAAAGCCTAAGGGAGAGATTGCCTGAAGAAGTAATTTCTCTCGGCAAGCCGTACAATCTATTGTCCGTGGATGCGCTTGAGGTCGTATGGCCGTTGTGAGCACAACTTCTTTTTCGCTGATTCCGTTGAGGGACGTCGTTGTTTTTCCTCAAATGGTGCAGGCTCTGTTCGTCAGCCGTCCCAAGTCAATTGCTGCTCTCGAACAGGCGCTGCTGCGCGATGACCGCCTGGTCGTCTTAGTCGCTCAAAAAGATCCTGAGTGCG
>JAYRNY010000536.1:0-3486 GCA_041911975.1 bacterium
CCGAATCATCAGAGCACATTGGTAACGGCGCAGAACTGATTGCCGAGCTGGCTAACATCTCCGGAGCCAACGGGTCCAGCGGATCTGACGGTTCAAACGGCTCCGAATCTCATGGCGCGGTCGAGCTCATTGAGTCGATCAATTTAAACGGTCAAAACGGATCTAACGGATCACATGACACGAATGGTGCCAATGGAAATGGCAATGGTGCCGGGCACGGACACGAGATCATCCAGGCCACGGCTGGGATAATCGAAACCGAACACGGCAAGAACGGCCATGGTAATGGTAATGGAAATGGCAATGGCAACGGACATGTCACGCTCGAAAAAGCGCCCGTTGCTGCTCCTGTGACTGCACAAGTCAATCAGAATCAGAATCAAACTGGTTTTTCCGAACGCAAAGAAAGCGCCAGCGGACACAACATAAAACGAGCCACGGTTGAGGTTTCCGAACTTGCCGCTGCAGTTATGCAACCCACCAGAGTACCGTCGGGCAGCATAGACGTGATCATCGCTGATGAAGGAGACGCCTGGCAGGAAGTGGGAAAGTCCCTGACGGCGCGCGGTGAAAAGTGCGTAGTAATTCGCCACGTCGCCAACTCTAAAGAAGGACTGAAGATCAATAACGGCGCTTGCGAGCTGGACACAACGTCGTTCGACGCGGTCAAGTCCGTTCTCGAATCAATAAGAAAAAGCCACGGCAAGATAGCTCGCATCATAGATCTTCAGCCGCTCAACAAAGCAGATGTCGCGATCACAGGCGAAAAGCCGCCGGTAGCAATTTTGACCCTGCTCAATTTCGCGAAAGCTGCTTATGCTGATTTGAACGATCCCTCGCACAAGGGAATCGCGACGATCACCAGCGCGAGCAAATTGGGTGGGACCTTCGGATCTACCGCCGCGGCGCTCAATATCGAAACATCGGCGTCGCCTGATCGCATCTGGGGCGCAGGCGTCTCCGGATTCATGAAGTGCCTGGCTAAAGAATGGCCGAACGTCCGCGCCAAGGCTGTCGATTTGGAAGAGTCTCTCAAGGGTTCGCAAATCGCTTCGATTGTGATTCGCGAGATGGACGCGCAAGAAGAATTCGAGGTCAACGAAGGCGGAGAATCTAACGCTGCCGTCGGCGCCCAAAAGCGTGTGGAAATCGGCTACGTGATGAACGGCACAACTCGTGTCGGGCTCGACGTCAAACTCGCTGGCATAGAATCATCGCAGCAGGAAAGCCAGATCAGCATCGATTCATCGTCCGTCATTGTCATCACTGGTGGTGCACGCGGAATTACGGCAGAGATAGCAGTCGATCTGGCGCAGCAATTCCAACCGCAATTGGTGCTTATTGGTCGCACGCCAGAACCTGCCGCAGAAGCGGATTTCACAGCTGGCCTCACCTCGATGCGCGACATCAAAGCCGCCATCATGGATCAGTTGAAGAAAACCGGACAGCAAGTCAGTATCGCTTTAGTCGAATCGCAATATCAAAAACTGCTTCGCGATCGCGAGATCAGAGATAATCTGCAAGCAATGCGTGAAGCCGGCTCCAAAGTCGAATATCTCGCTGTAGATGTGCGCGATGAGGCAGCATTTGAAGAAGCGCTGGAACTGATCTCCGCCGAGTGCGGCAAAATCGACGGTATCATTCATGGTGCAGGCGTAATTGAAGATGCGTTCGTGAAAGAGAAACAACAGGCATCCTTCGAACGTGTTTTCACGACAAAGATCCACAGCGCTAGAATCCTGAGCAAGCTGGCATCCAGGCCTGACTTGAAATTCCTCTTCCTCTTCTCATCTGTTGTGGGACGCACCGGCAACGCAGGACAATGCGACTATGTAAGCGCCAACGAAACGCTGAACAAACTGGCGGTTTCGCTTAACAAAACGTCCAGTGCCCGCGTCGCCTCCCTCATGTGGGGTCCGTGGAACGCGGGCATGGCGCAGCCCGAATTAGAATCGCTCTTCGCCAAATACGGCTGGGCGATGATCGCTCCGGCAGCCGGACGCAAAGCATTCATCGACGATCTGCTTTATGGACGCAAGGACGAGGCCGAACTGGTTATCGTCGCGCAATTGCCGGTCTCTAAGGGCGTGCCCACCGAAAAGACAGTCCGCCTGCAAGATGCTTTCGCACGTCAGATTGATGACAGCGCCTTTGAGTTCGAATCTGTTTTGAGTCCCGACGTAGACCTCTACTTGAAGGACCACACATTCGACAGCGTGCCTGTAATGCCGATGGCGATGGCCTTGGAGATGATGGCTGAGGCGGCTCAATCAATTTGTCCGGACGCAAAGATGACCGGCGTCAATCGCCTGGAAATTCCGGCAGGGATTGTATTCGACAGCGCCTCGAAGACCCTTACGGTCAGCGCTCGCAAGGCTGAGACAAACGGTCAGACGACCGTGGTTGAAGCAGTTGTCCTCACCGGCAACAAGCGCCAGCACTTCAAGACATCCTTCGAACTGAGCAGTTTGCCTGCCGACGGTAATGAGGTAGCGCACAGATTGAGCGGGCTGATCAACATACCGCAATTTGTCCCCACACAAGCCACTTTGGCAACGATCGGGCAGGACATCAAGTCAATCTCGCCCTTGCCGACTCGCCAGATCGTATACAGGGACTTCATGTTCCACGGACCACTCTTTCAGGGCATCACCAGCGTAACTGCGCTGGGCGAAGACGGCATCGTCGGCGAATTGAGAGCCTCTCAACCGCAGACCTGCTTGAGCAGAAGCACAGGCAACAACGAGTGGACCATCGATCCGATTCTCCTGGACAGCGCCATGCAATTGGCAGGCGTCTGGGCACGACAATTCCTCGACATCACGGTATTGCCCACCGGTTTCAAGAAATTGCACCTGGGCGACCGCGACTTGCTCCTTAAAGACAGTTACTTCGCCCGCGTCTTCATCACGCCCGGCACCACAGCCCGCGAGCTGACTTGCGATGTGGCAGTTTATACTAAATCAGGAGTCCTTGCCTTTGTCATCGAGGGTCTCGGCGGCATCGGCAGCAAATCACTCAATCGTTTGTCCAGCCAGTCGAGCAGTATCGGTGGCACTCGGAGCTGAGAATGCCCCACAACATAGATAACGGGCAAAAGCGAGCAGAGCCTAAAGAGTCGATCGCAATTGTCGGCATGTCCTGCCTTTTTCCCATGGCGCCGGGTCTGGCGTCATTTTTCGGCAACATTCTTGCCGGGCGTGATTGCCTGCGCGAGCCGAATGAAAACGAGTGGGACACGATTAAATACCAAAATCCTGCCGGTTCCGATTTCAAAAAAATCTATTGCGTCCGCGGTGGTTTCGTCACCGAATTGGCTGATTTCGATCCGCTCAAATACGGCGTCATGTCCAGAGCAGTGAATGGAGCAGATCCGGATCAATTCCTCGCCCTCAGAGTTGCGGTCGAGGCGATGGCAGATGCCGGTTATACAAATCTGCCCACGGCAATTGAAAATGGCGAAGTCATCTTAGGAAGAACATCTGC
>JAYRNY010000537.1:0-2421 GCA_041911975.1 bacterium
GCACCAAACAATCCTCAGTACCCAGATCGCATTCCCGGGGGCTCGTCGAGCGGCTCTGCATCTGCTGTTGCCGCGGGACTGGTCGACTTTGCACTGGGCACCGACACTGGCGGCTCCATCCGTGTGCCGGCAAGCTATTGCGGATGTTTTGGATTCAGACCGTCGCACGACAGAGTCTCGGCTGAAGGGGTTGCGCCGCTGGCACCGCTCTTGGACGCCGTTGGCTGGATGGCGAGAGATGTACACATACTCGAGTCCTGCGCCGTTGTTCTATTGGATGAGCATCCATCCAAAGTCTTTCCAAAAAAGCTTCTTATTGCACGAGACTTCATTGGCGACATGTCGAAAGACTTGAGACCGTCCATCGAAAATGCGATCGATGCCATAGAAAAGAAATTCGCTCTTGTTGAAGACGTGCAGATTGAGAGCTTCGGATGGGGCAGCCTGGCAGCGTTGTACAGACCATTTCAAGGACTTCAATCGTGGGAGATCTACGGACCCTGGATGAAGAGTAACAGTTCTAATATTGACCCCACAATCAGAGAAAGATTTGAATTCGCAAGCACAGTCACTCGGAGTGATTTTGAAACAGCGAAGGCATCACGCGACAAGGTAGTCAGCGATATGGCACAGCTGCTCGCAGGTGATACTGTCCTATGCATGCCAACGACAGTCAACTTGCCACCATTTGTAGACTCGAGTGGCGAAGATCTATTGAAAAACAGGGTTCAAAACATGAATCGAACAGCACTCGCACCACTGTCCCGTGTTCCTGAAATTTGTGTTCCGATTCCTGTCACAGACAAAACCACTACCGGATTGTCATTCCTTGCCCGGCATGGCAACGACATGATGCTTCTCAATCTGTGCCGAACCATAAACAAATTGCTGTAGCGTCTACGCCATTAGTCGACAGCATCGAAATGCGTGTATTTACTTGCATCAAATCCGATAACCCGATCGGGCTATTGATTTCAAATAGCTACCGCCCTAGCTCGCCAACATACATAACAATGTGATCGCAGCGCCAGTCAAGCCGGACAAACGGAGAGCTTCTCGCATACCTTCATCGACTGGAAGATCTTGAGAGAGGCCAACAGTCAACGCAGCAAGCGGCAACGCAATAAAGGACTCCATCCAACAAATGAGATTCAAGAATACAAGTATCGGCGCGACAACATAGCTGTTTTTCTCAGAGAGTTTTTCAGTTGCCCACAGCCCCATCCACGCAAAACATGCGGTAAGAATGAAATGATTTGGATTAAGAACATTGGCAAGAAATACGCCAATAACTGTTATCGAACCGATAACAAGTAAGCGATCTAAAGTTACTCTCCAGCTGGTTTTTGTCGCAGGGGTTTCGTCACGTACGGTTGAATAGTCATCACAAAGAAAGGGCTTTGCACCCACGGCATTGATATTGTTCATATGGTGACCCCAATCTGAGCTTTTGCCAGGAAAGCTCTACAACGCACAAATTCTGTTGTTCCCATCATATGCACTAACTGGCAAGCGCGGTTATAGCCGGCTGCATATTTGCGTACAGGCAGCCCTATACGCCAGGGCACAAAAGCGCCACAGAGCTAGTGTTTTAAGCCCATCAAAGGCTTCCGCGCACTAGAAGTCCAGATCTTCATCTGCCTCCGCTCTATCCCAGGTCAGGCTCAAAATCCACCAGCGCCCGTTCTCGTAGACAAGTTGAAAGGAATTGACACCACGGGCAATCGGTTCCGATGCCCCAACCAGCGTAAAGTGATAAGCGCTGAAAACATGAGCGACTTTGTGGAAAGTTTCCGTTCTGCAACTGATTTGCTCTTCTCTGCCGCCGGTAGACTTTATATCCTCAATACGTTTGTTGAAATGCTCGACAAATTCTTTGACGCTCAATGCCTTGATCTCGCCGCCTGTATCAGTCGATGGGGGGGGAGATGCGCGCATTTGCATGAAACATCGCATGCAGCAAATTGTAATTCGGATTTTGCCCAGGTTCGAATGAAATTGCAGCGTAAAGGCACTCGACTACACCTTCCGGTGTGCTCATATCAATAGAATTGAGCAAAGCATTTACTTCTTCTACCGAAAGTGTATCGGGCAGTTTGCGCGAAAGTTTGGGTGCGGTTAAAAGTTCAGCCGGGTTTTCGCTTATAATATCTTCCATTAAAAGATAGCGGTAAAACGCGCTGATGCCCGCAATAATGCGCGCTTGTGATTGGGCATCAAAACCCAACTCGTTAATTGATTTCAAAAAACCTTCAAAGTGACTGAGCTTTACTTCATCAATACTCAATTTAATATTTTCTGCCTCAAGATAGTTGACAAACTTGCCAATATCGCGCAGGTAGGCTTCGACCGTATTGGTAGCCAGTGACCTTTCTAACTGCAGATAACTCTTAAAGCCTTTTATGTAACTCTGCCAGCTCA
>JAYRNY010000538.1:0-3622 GCA_041911975.1 bacterium
AACTGATTGCCGGCGGGCGTGTGAAGGAAAAATTCGACGAAGTGAGGCGCGTGTATGAAAAGTGTGCTGCGTGAAATAGTCGAACACAAGCGAGGCGAACTGTCTTCGAGAGAAGTCGCGCGTCCGCTTGCTTCGTTTCAGCCGCATGTCGTGAAAACAGACAATTGTTTTCTGTCTGCCTTTTCGCGAAGGGATGCTGCGAATATTATTGCCGAAGTAAAGCCACGCTCACCCTCGATGGGCGAGTCTAAGAGTATTGATTTGACTGCAGTGCTCGAGACTTACAACAAATATTCACGTGCCATATCTGTTCTCACGGACGAGAAGTATTTTGGTGGCAGTCTCCAACTTTTGTCCGAGGTGAAGAAGCTCTCTCATTTGCCAGTGCTCTGCAAGGACTTCATCATCTCCCAGTATCAGGTGTTTGAGGCGAGAGCTGCTGGCGCAGACGCGATTCTCTTAATAGTGAAAGCCCTTTCCGATGAGCAACTTTCTTCGCTTTACGCTGATTGTGTGGAACTGGGAATGACTGCTGTCGTCGAAGTGCAAAATGAGGATGAATTAGAACGTGCTCTCGAAATCAATCCGCAACTGATTTTGGTAAACAATCGTAATCTAGATAGTCTGGAAATTGATCTGTCTACTTCCGAGAGATTGATGCCGCTGATACCGAATGCGATAGTGAAAGTGGTGGCAAGCGGTATTGAAAACGCTCAAGACATCAGAAAATTCGCGAAAGTCTCAAATAACTTTCTCATCGGATCCAGCCTGATGAAGTCTGAAAACATTGATGAAAAGCTGAAAGATCTGGCCACTTGTCTGGATGGCGACGCTAATGTATGGTCGACGCCATGCGTCGACCGTTCGGAGACATGAAGCGATGACGACCAAGATCAAAATATGTGGAATCACCTCGCTTCAAGATGCGCTTGCTGCGCTTGATGCCGGAGCTGATTTTCTGGGATTGATCTTCGCTCAGAGTTCTCCACGCCGGGCAGACCATGCTGTCGCGAAAGAAATCATCGCCGGGGTAGAGAAACGCGCAAAGGTTGTCGGCGTTTTCAAAGATCAGCCCCTGGATGAAGTTCGGAGTTTGGCGCAAAAACTGGGACTTGATTTTGTTCAGTGCCATGGTGCCGAGTCCATTGAATATGTTCGCCAACTCCCCGCCAAGGTAATCAAAGTCCTTGAATTAACAGGAGCCGTAGATTCCTCTATCGCCGACACTGCGCAAACCTGGAAAAACGATGCTGCTTATCTGCTGTTCGATCGACCGAAGTCTCTCTCTGACCCGGCCTGGTATAAGGCCGCTGTTCAGCAACTTCTTGCTGCGCAACGGTCGACGCGTGGCGTCGACCCTACATTAGGATCGCTGCCATTGCCGTATTTCTTTGCAGGCGGATTGAGCGCTGAGAATGTAGGTGAGATTGTCGCTTCGCTTCAACCGTTTGCGGTAGATGTTGCATCCTCGATTGAGTCCTCGCCTGGTAAGAAGGACATTGCTAAAATGAATGATTTCTGCAAGGCAGTAAAGCGTGACTGTCAAGTAATTTAAAGGAGCACCTGCATGCGCACATTAGGAAAATTCGGCAAATACGGCGGCGTATACGTGCCGGAAACGCTCATGCCTGCTCTTGAAGAGCTGGAAGACGCGTTCGCGACAATAGTGCCTGGTGTTAAGTTCAAGGCGCGGCTTGCCAACCTTCTGACTGACTACGCTGGGCGCCCTACGCCGCTTTATCATGCGGAGAATCTGTCAAACAGCTGGGGAGCGCAGATTTTCTTGAAGCGCGAGGACCTCATGCATGGAGGGGCGCATAAGACCAACAATGCACTCGGTCAGGCGCTGCTCAGTAAGATGATGGGCAAGGAAAGAATCATCGCCGAGACCGGCGCCGGGCAGCACGGAGTGGCGTGTGCGATGGCTGGTGCGCTGCTTGGTTTGAAAACCGAAGTCTATATGGGCGAAGTGGACATGGAAAGGCAAAAGCCGAATGTCTATCGCATGCAGTTGCTTGGCACTACCGTGCACCCTGTCAAAACCGGCAGCCGTACTTTGAAAGATGCAATCAACGAGGCTTTGCGCGATTGGACTGCCAACCTGGAAAACACACATTATTTGCTCGGAACTGTAGCCGGACCTCACCCATTTCCCAGCATGGTAAAACACTTTCAGCGCATTATTGGCGAAGAAGCCAGCCGGCAGATTCAAGAAAAAACTGGTCGGCAGCCCGATTATGTTGTAGCGTGTGTGGGTGGCGGCTCCAATGCAATCGGAATCTTTGCGGAGTTCATAGATAAGCCATCGGTGCAACTCGTGGGTGTGGAACCTGCGGGAGCCGGGTTGGAAACAGGCAAGCATGGTGCGGTGCTGGCACTAGGATCTTATGGTTGCGTGCACGGCATGAAGAGTTTGGTTTTGCAAACAGAAGAAGGACAAATTCAGGAAGCGCACAGCATCTCCGCCGGACTCGACTATCCATCAGTGGGGCCGGAGCATGCCGTCCTCAAAGAGACCGGCAGGGCGCGCTATGAAAGCGCCACCGACAAGGAGGCGCTTGCTGCTTTCCATGAGCTTTGCCGCGAGGAAGGAATCATTCCTGCCCTGGAAAGTTCGCATGCCCTGGTAATTGGTAAGAAACTGGCTCAGGGTGAAGGTGCCGGCAAGTCGATTGTTATTAATTTGTCCGGACGTGGTGATAAGGATCTGCAAGAGGTGATGAAGCATGATAGGTAGAGACAGATATCGTGCACGTTTTCGCTCACTGCAAGAAGCGAAAAAAGGTGCCTTCATGCCTTTTACCGTGCTCGGGTGGCCCGATGAAGATACATCGTTTCGCATCATCAAGACCATGATCGACAATGGTGCTTCCGCGCTAGAGCTGGGTATCGCTTTTAGCGATCCTGTAGCCGACGGACCGATTATTCAAGCGGCTGCTCACAAAGTTATAGAAAGCGGATTCACCGTTAAGCAAGCGCTCGACCTCGTCGCACGGGTGCGAGAATACCACGCCGACATTCCCATCGGTTTGCTTGTCTATTACAATCACATCATGGCGATGGGTGTGGAAAAGTTCTTCTCTCGCGCTGATGAATGCGGTGTGGATGGCGTGCTCGTTGCAGACCTTCCCGCCGAGTCTTCTGACGAAGTTGTGTCAATCAGCACTGCGAACAACATCGCTACGATATTTATTGTTTCTCCGATGACTCGCGAAGAGCGCCTTCAGAAAATTGTCCAGCATGCTCGTGGATTCATTTATCTGGTGTCTCGCCTCGGCGTGACAGGCACCGATGAGCGCGATGCCAATAGAGACAGCCGGCTCGTTGCACTTATCGCATCAATTAAAAAGGCAACCGATCTACCCGTGCTCGCTGGTTTTGGTATTTCGACTCCAGCACACGCTGAAAAGATGATGGCGTCCGGCGCCGACGGTGTCATCACCGGCTCTAAAATTATCGATTTAGTTGCGAAAGTAGAACCGGCAAAGATGGAATCTGAACTGGCGACTTATTTGAAATCAATGGTGGCGGCTTTGAATTCGGTGAAGGTGTGATTACTCGATGGTACGCCTGGGAGCGCCGGCATCCTGCCGGCTTCGGGCGGCATGTATGCCGCCCCTAC
>JAYRNY010000539.1:0-3314 GCA_041911975.1 bacterium
AGATAGGCAAGGTCGCCCGAGTCCAGCCTTATGCCAAGAAATTGATGTCCGGTCTTCTTCAACCAACGAGCCGCTTCTATTGCATTGGCCACACCGTCTATAGTGTCATAAGTATCGACGAGAAAGACGCAATTGTTGGGCATTGCTTTCGCGTACGCTTTGAATGCTTCCAACTCGTCCTCGAAGGACATCACCCAACTGTGCGCGTGAGTTCCGCTTACAGGGATTCCGAACAACTTACCAGCCAGCACATTCGACGTGGCATCGCAACCTCCGATATGCGCTGCCAGGCTGGCAGTCAAACCGCCATCTATACCCTGAGCGCGGCGCAACCCAAACTCGAGAATGCTTTTGTCGCCGGCCGCTTCTCTGATTCTTGCCGCCTTGGTAGCAATCAATGTTTGAAAATTGAAAATTGTCAGAAGCGCCGTTTCCAAAAGTTGGCATTGAACAATCGGGCCGCTTACTCTTACTAGCGGCTCGTGCGCAAAAACAATCGTTCCATCCGGCATCGCATCGATATCGACGCTCAACCGCAAGTTGCCCAGATAATCGAGAAAACCATCATCGAAAAGCGGCCTGTCATCATGACCTTTCAAGGTCGATAAATACTCGGTATCGGTCTTATCGAAACGGAAGTTGTTGATGAAGTCGACCATAGTCGAAAGCCCGCATGCAACCGCGTATCCACCGTTAAACGGATTCTTCCTGAAAGACAGATGATAGACAGCATCTTTGCAATGCGTGCCGTTTTTCCAATGTCCATAGGCCATGGTCAACTGATACAGATCAGTAAGCAAGCTGAGCGATTCACGATAAAGTCTGTAAAGGGTCATTTTTTCCGTTTTCTCTTCGACTTATTCTTCGCTTTGCCAGGCTTGCCTTTGGCTTCCGTGTTCGCGCTTTCTTCGTCTTCTTCGCCGTCCACTGGAGCGTTAAAGTCCACATTGAAATCGATTTTTTCGGCGCCATCATCCTTCGGCGCAGATTCAGGTTTCTTCTCACCTGCTTTGACTACAGCCATCATAGTCGGCACATAAAGCGCGAGGCAAACCAGAGTGAGAAAACCGATAATACCGTTGGGGTCGGCGTTTTTCGGCCAGACAGTGCGCAAAACGAACCACAATGGAGGTATGGGCAAAAGCCAAAATAAGAGCCAAACTGCAAGCGGCAAGTTTGCAAATCTCTCGGGCATTTTGAATTCGGCTTTGGTGGCTATCAGTTCGACAAGAAGTTTGCATGCCACCATACAAAGAGTGGACAGCGCGCACAAACTGCTGTCCAAACCACGCAGGCATCCGACAAAAGCTGCAAAAGCCGCGCCAACAAGAATAAAAAGACCAAAGCGACCCAGGTAGGAAGGTGGATCCTTTATTCGGCGGCCTTTATATCTGTCTTGATATGGCATCTTATTTTGGAGCGGTTTTCAGCATCGACTCTATTTTCATGGCTTCAGGGGCGCGGTTGCCCATGCGCAAAAACATCGCGTAGCTCCTCAGCACCATCAATTCGACTGGAGACTTTGTGCCGCCATCCAGCAAGGCAACAGCCTTTTTGAACATAGCATCGGCTTCCGGAAGCTTTCCGGTCGGAACTATTTTCATTGCTTTTATCGCATATGCCTGAGCCAGATTTTGCTTCACTACCTTCAAATTGGGATCGATCTTCTGGGCTTTCTCGAGCCGCTCGATTCCAACCTCCAGATTGCCTGCCTGCAACGCGGCAGCGCCTTCATTGTTGAGCGCCATCGGGTTGTTCGCATCGCTGGGCAGCGCTGCGACATCAGCTTTGTGCACCACGACTGCATCAGAATAAAGATGCTTGACCGTGTTTTTATCTCTGTCGGAAAGACCTCTGTCGGTAGTTGCCAGCGGCATTGAGCTGTACATTACATCGTTGTGCTGGGTGCTGTGGCCCATGAGGCCGAGCGAATGCCCGATCTCGTGAAGGCAAATCCAGCGCATCAAACTTTCCGACATTGGTTGTGCCGGAGACGGATCGAGGGTGAGAACCACAATTTGCGAATTGACAATGCCATTTGGTCCCGGATAGACCTTAGCCTCGCCTCCTTCGGCCGGATTGGACACAGCCTTTATGTCATGGGAAAAGGAAAAAGCAATGTCGTTTTTCTCCTTATCCTGAACGAAAACAAAACTGACCTTGCCTCCTGATGCGTCTGCCCACTCCTGAAATGCTGATTTGGCGCCTTCCAGGTATCCAGGCTTGAAAGCAGGCACACCCTGTGTGGGTGCCATATAGACTTTGAGCGGCATATGATCTTTTGACCATTTGGTAAGAGCACCACTCAGACTAATGGAGCTGAAATAATCATCGGGCCCATCGGGATGCGCACTCTGCAATTTCGACTCGCTCTCCAGCATCGTAACCAGACCTTTGATCTTGGAAATATGCTCGCTGTCCGGATGCTTCTTTTGGAAGTCTTTGAAAACTCTGATCGCATCCTGTGTTCTGCCAACCGACTGGTAGAGGCTGCCCAAAGTCATTTCAGCAGCCGGAAGGTCGGGATTGAGAGCAATTGCTTTTTCCACATGAGTAATGGCTTCATCGGTGCGACCCAGCTTGGCCAGAGCCATGCCCAGATTGCTCTGCACTTCGGGAAGCTCCGGGGCAAGTTGCTCGGCTTGCGTCAACATATCCAGCGCCTTCTCCGGTTTGTCCGAACTCATGAGAATGCCGCGTGCGTTATTGGAAAGCATCATCGCTTTTCCGACATTCTCGGAGACAGGCTTCCCGTTGACAACATATTGTTGTTTAGGCTGCGCGACCGCTGACGTGGCAATGCCAACAGTATGCAGCGCCGCCAGGACAAGGCCGGTGAATAGGAGAGGATGCTTTGACAGGAAAGTTGACATGGTTGCCTTTGGATTGAAATACATAGATCAGACCTAATTCTCTCATTACCACGCAAAAGTTGCGCCAATGCGCGCTTTTGCTAACTTCTCGCGGGCTGAGATTAATTCAGCTACATCTGTCAAAGGAATGAGGCGGCTATACTGATTCTTCCTCTTGCAAACCGCTTTTATGGTGAGGCTGGGCGGTTTTCTCGAGTTTGTTTTTTTGATACCTCATGCAATTCGAGCTTATTCAAATCGTCTCAATGCTTGCCCTGTACGGGGCAGCGATTCTTGCTGCCGTGGTTTTCGGCTCCTTTTTGGGCGTGAGCAGTCGGCGAGACGGTGCGAGAAACAAGACTCTCGATGGACTTAGAGCTCTGGCTGCTGTCGCCGTCGCCGCCAGCCACATCAATCAGCACGTTTGTGCGTACGTTGGAACCACCGGTGTTCCGCACATAG
>JAYRNY010000540.1:0-4832 GCA_041911975.1 bacterium
CGATCGCTTGTGTTTTTCAGAGAAAAGAAAAGACCTCTGCACATTAATCTCAATCGCCTCAAACCGGAAGCGCTGGAGCATTTGCTTCTGTCCATCGACGCATGGGGAGTGGAATTAGCGAAAGACAGCACTATTCACGAGCTGCAACAGCAGATGCGAGCAATCACTGCCACCAATCAAATCGAGCTCAGTTACACCGACATGTGGGAAGACGAGTTGAGGCGGCGCTTTCTTTCAACAGCATTCATGCCTGTCGAGCCGGGCTCTATTTTGCGCAACGGCTCGTTGAAAATCATGCGGCAGCTTGCTATGGGAGGATTGTCGGCGGTTTATCTCGCGCAACTGGACGGAAAAGAGCTGGTTGTTTTGAAAGAGGCCGTTATTCCGGACGATGCGGTCGATTCGGTAAGGAAAAAAGCTCAAGAGATGTTCGAACGAGAGGCTCAATTTCTCATGAAGCTGGAGCATCCGGGCATCGTGCGCGTACTGGACTACTTTATGGATTCCGGCAGGCACTATCTGATGCTGGAGCATATAAACGGGCAGGATACGCGCCAGCTAGTCAAACAAAACGGCCCGCAAAAAGAAAGCACAGTAGTAAAATGGGCACAGGAGATTGCCGCTACCCTCAAGTATCTGCACGAGCAAGATCCACCCATAGTTCATCGCGATCTCACTCCCGACAATCTGGTACTGCGCGAAGACGGCAGTATCATGGTTATCGACTTCGGCGCCGCCAATGAATTTATCGGCACAGCCACAGGAACTCTGGTTGGAAAGCAAGCATATATAGCCCCTGAGCAACTGCGCGGCAAAGCCGTAACACAGTCAGATTTGTACGCATTTGGATGCACTCTTTTTTATTACCTGACAGGAAAAGAGCCTGAGGCTCTCTCGACGTCCGACCCGAGAGCTGAAAAGCCAGATGTTACAACGGAATTGGCAGAACTTATCACCAGCCTGACGCAGATGGAAGCGGCAGACAGATATCAATCAGCTCAGCAGCTGATGCCGGTTTTAAGAATGCTGGCAGCTTCTCAAACGGCAATCAGATAATTTCAATAGCTAAGACCTGAGCCCATGAAGCTTTCCTGATACTGCAAAAGCAGTTTAGCAGGGGCTAAGATCTAGCAAAACCCATATTAGTGCGCTCAAATGGAGAGCGCCGAGGCACATGATAGGATGTTCGGCTTGTCTGGGCTCGAATCAAACGCAGAGGTTAGTTTGCAGGAGCTGAAGAAAACCAGTTTCTGGCGAAATCCAGATTTTACTATTAGCGTCCTTCTGATCGTTGTGGTAGTGGCAATATTTGCCAAAACGGTCTTTCTTGGCTGTCCCATTTCGCGAGTCTGGTACACGGCTTTCTGGGATGTGCTTACACAAGAATTCAATCACGGCACTCCCGGTGCCTATGACAAAGCTCTCTTCTTCGAGCATGTGCCGAATTTCTTCCATGTCGCCATGAGCTGGCGTGATGGGATTGTGCCATTGTGGAATCCATATGTCGGGTTCGGCGCGCCTCTGGTCGGCAATGCGCAGATGCATATCTTCTCGCCCTGGCGACTTGTGTTTGCGCTCAGTCCCACGATGTACTTCTACAACCTGCTTATGGTTGTGAATGTCGCCATCATTGTTCTTTCAACATACGGATTGGCGAGAACTCTTGGACTGAATCGTTTTGCCTCGATCTTCTCGGTAGTGACGTTTGCATTCTGTCCATACATGCTCTATGACCTGGAGATTTTGTCGGGCACTGCTCACACGCTTTATCCGCTGGTGCTCTTTCTTTTCGCGCGACTGGCAGTTAAGCCAATCGCAGCGCGAGCGGTGTTAGCCGGTGCATCGGCTGCACTTTTTGCTCTGACCAGCAATCCGGAATGCGCATTTCTGGGGGCTGTCACAGGTGCGTTGCTGGTAGCGCTGCTCCTTATCTGCAAGAGTGCGAAGGGAAGTCGTCTTGCCGCTCTTTACACCTCTTTGCGTGTCGTGGCTATTGCGGCAATCACTGCAATCTGCCTTTCCGCACCCACGGTCTTGCCGGTCCTTGAATATCTGCGCAATAGCGAATGCTGTAAGTTCGACTTTCACAGCCACTATCTGATCGGACGGTGCAGTTGGGAAGCCTTATTCTATAACGTGTGCAACCCGGGATTTCGAGAGGCATCTCTATACACGGGCATTTTCACCCTTCCCTTTGTTGTTTTGTCGGCGTTTACCAAGGGTCCGCAAAGAATTACTATGATTCTTTTGTTCGTACTGCTTGGCTATTCATTCCTTATTTGTTCAGGTCCTGATCAGTGGATAGCGCTGGAGAGAATGACACCGCTGGTGTTCATTTCGAAACGCCACTTCATCCCGGTGTGGTTGCTCATGCTCAGCTTGCTCGCATCATTCGGATTCGAGGTGGCGACCAGCGATTTGAAGGTCGGATTGAACAGAAAGACTCTGGCGCTGATGATTGCTGCGGTGACAGCAGTAGCGGCACCCTGGATCCTCAAAATCTGTGGGTGGAACACCTCTCTTGCGGACTATTATGAGGGTCTGCCCTCGATGGTCCTCAACCAGGGTGCCTCCAAGCTGGCAATCGTTCTCCTTCTCATTCTGGGTGCCGTCCTGGCATTCAAATCATTCAGTCATCGAGTTACGCAGCGGATCGCTTGCTGCTCTATCCTGGCCATGGCGGCTGTTGATATTGGCTCGATTGCTCGCTCTTCTCTGCCTGTGCAGCCGCGTTACGAATACAAAACGTCGGCGCCAGTTGAATTTTTGAAAGCGCGAAACGAGCGGATAGTGCAGATCGGCGATCACGTAATAACGCCGAATACAAATCTGGTGCACCGCATTCGCAGCATCAGGCATTTTGACGTCATGTCTGCCTCGCGCTCCGAGACATTTACCAAGGCAGCCAACGGTGAAGTTTATGATCCGCCCGCTAATTTCGGTTCTGGAAGGCTGAGCAAACTTGTTGATCTGGCAAGTATTCGCTACATCATTGCCACTGATCCGATCTTTTTCGATGAAGAAGACGGCGGTGAGAAGTGCGCGCCGGCCGGAGTGCACTTCGAAAATGTTCCAGAAATCGTGCTCGACTCAGCCTCATGCAAGTATATTCCCGCCAGAAAGTCCACGTACGGCAGATTGAACTGGACAGTAGCTAAAGGCGCCGAGAAGCGATATTTTTATACCGTCGTGCTCTCGGATGAAGACGGAAACCCTTACTGGTTCAGCGCAAGAAAACGGCTGCGCACGGTCTTTGAAGAGTTCCAACAGATACCATATGCGGGATCGAAAAGAACAACCGACCTGGCCGCTATCGTTCCTTCTAGCATCAAACCAGGCACACAGCTGGTTATAGGTCTGCAAGTTACGGACGGAGAGACCAATGAGTTCGTAAAGGCCAAAACAGGCGGCGGTGTTGACACGCTAGGCACGATGCTGGTTTTGAAGAAGTTCCGCCTGGAAGGTCCTCAGGCTCACGCTACCGGCACAGACCACAAAAACCATTATCAACTGGTCGAAGAGTTCCCACAGATGGTGCGCATTTACGAGAACAAGGGCGCACTGCCGCAAGCTTACTTTGTCAAAGAGATCAAGAAAGTAAACTCGGAAGCCGAGGCAATGGCAGCGATCAAAGATCCTTCCTTCGACATGAGGAAGGAAGCCGTCATTGAAGGAGATGCGACCCTTGACGCCCCTGTGAATTCCGGTCAAGAAGCCTGGTCAGAGTACAAGGTGATTAGACCAACTCCCAACCAAGTAACCGTGGAGATAAGCGACGCGGCTGGTTTGAAGTCGCCTGGCTGGCTTGTTTTGACCGATCAATATTATCCGGGCTGGCATGCCTATGCAGACGGAAAAGAAGCGCCAATAGTGCGAGCAAACTATCTGTTCAGAGCGGTGCCGATTCAAAAGGGTGTGCGAAAAATCGAATTTCGCTACGAACCACAGCCATTTCGCTATGGGATAATCCTTGCGCTGGGCTATCTGGCAGCACTGGCGGCAATCGGTCTTAAGAACAGGCTCTCCGGCAAGAAGAACCCTAAGACAGGCAATGCAGAGCAAACAGCTGCCTCTGAAGAAGCAATTGCGGTCAATGCATCCACAACCAGCGCATCAAACTGATAGGGCACCAATCTTAGAATTGACGAGGGCCGGTGTTTGGCTGCCTCTTGCTTGAGCCGGCTTGCGCGCAATCGCCAGCAAGGTCACGGCAGGAATCAGTTTCACATTGTCGAGATGGCGGGCAACCGGCAAGAGGAAATTGAAGCTCTTCATTGCCCGGCTGGGAATGCTGGAACTGCCCAGAAGCCTGCTGTACAGATACCATCCGAGGAAACCGCTTCGATTGAAGTCGTCTATTTTTCTCAGTTCGAACCCTTGAGACGCAAGCTTCTCGCTCAATTCATCGCGATCGTATCTGCGGTTATGCCCGATCTTTTTGTCCAGTGCACCGAACAGCCATTTGTGCTGAGGCACCATGAGAATAAGGTTTCCGCCCGGCTCGAGAATATCGTACAGATTCTTCAATGCCTTGCAATCATCATTGAGATATTCGAGCACGTTCAAGCAAATGACAGTGTCCGGTCTGGATGCCAGTTTCAAGTCCTCGAGAGAGACTCCCTGCAGATCGACCTTATGGGCAGCAAAATTTTCCAAGTGCGCAAAACGCCGCTGAATCAGCTCGATATATAGCGGGTCGATATCGAAGCACGTCAAACTCTCTTTGTTGAGCATCAGCTCGGTCAGATTGCCGATGCCGCAGCCGGCCTCGACTACGTTCTTTCCGACAAAGGCGCGAATGTTTTCAAACATCCAGTGATTTACTTTGGGTC
>JAYRNY010000541.1:0-4050 GCA_041911975.1 bacterium
ATTGGATGAGTTCGTAAATGGTAGTGCCGTTGTGAAATGGATCTTTTCCGGTCAGCATCTCATACATGACGCATCCGAATGAGTAAATGTCCGAGCGCGCATCTTCGGCTTTTCCTATGCACTGCTCGGGGCTGAGATATGGCGGGCTTCCCCACAGCTCGCCCGATTGAGTGAGCTTGCGGCTTTCCTCGCTGAGTTTTGCCAGACCAAAATCCACTACTTTGACGAAATCCATTTCGTCATCCATCAAAACCAGATTGCCTGGTTTCAAATCCCTGTGAATGACGCCGTTCTTATGCGCATAATCGAGAGCGCTGCAGACTTGCAAGCAAATTTTAGCGAAGCGATCGATGTCCAGCGGTCCTTCGTCTTTGATCAGCGCTTCCAGGCTGCGTCCGCGCAAATAATCCATCACAACATACGGCTGTTGCTCCTCATCGAAAATGCAGTCGTAAACAGTGACGATGTGAGGATGATTGAGTGCGCACAGTAAATTTATCTCACGGTGGAAGCGCTCGCGGTATACCTGCTTAGTATCAAGCTGCAACTTGAGTGTTTTGATGGCTACCTGGCGGTTTACTCTTATTTGCGTGGCAAGATAAACGACGCTCATCCCACCGGAACCAAGCACGTCGTCAATGTGAAAACGCCCGTCTAAAACCGTTCCCACCAGGGGATCGCGAGCCTTTCCCTTATCTTCAAATGATGTTGCGCCAGAGCTCAATCAGGTCCACTTACCTTTGTACGTGCGTGCAGTCCGGTATCTATATTCCCTGTCTTCACGCGCGAACCCATCATTTTCGGCAGATGATGACGCCCGCTTAAAAGGGAGGCCCGCCGCCTGGGGTCCCACCGCCAGGACCCGTTCCGCTACCGCCAGGGCCCGTTCCGCCACCGCCAGGGCCCATTCCGCCGCCAGGACCCATTCCGCCACCTTGACCACCTGGTCCGAATGCCGATGCCCCGGTCACCTTGGCGGCTGCCTGGTCGAAGCTATGGAGAAGCTCGAATGCCTTGGCGTCTTGATGCGAGTTGAAAAGCTTATCAATCTCGGTTTTCATGTCTCTGAGCCGGTAGCCTTCGCTGGGGTTCTTGCGGGTAACCTGGCTGATAATCTCGTTTGCCTGTGAATTGAAAACCGATTTTAGATGCTCCGCTTCGGGCGGTATGTAGCCGGCGGCGGCGCTCTGTGCCGGGGGTGAGGTTTGAGGTGTCGTGCCTGTCGCTCCCTTTCCTGTGCCAGCCGTCGTAGCCGCTGATTTCACTGCCGGTACGCCTCTTCCACGCAAAGACTCTTTTGCTTGTCTTACTTGCTCCTCTTGCCCGGCCACCTTTGACTCCAGGTAAGCAAGTCTTTGAGAGACCTTTTCTGCATCATTGGCTTTTGCCAGACCCTGAATTTCTTTGAAAATCGCTTCGAACGGAGCTATTCCTGTACCTTGCTCTCTGAGCGTTTCTATCCTGCCCCACAACAGCGCCCGGCGCTCCATTTCCGGTCCGTCCGGAATTTCAGGCGCGTTTTCAGTGCGGGTAGTGGTCTCCACTTTGACCAGAATGAGCGAATTGAGCAATTCACTCGCAGACTTGCGGCCGGCTCCGAAATCAGCGATGGCGCCGCGAGTGACCGTAACGTGTTGAGCCGCTTTTCCTGTCTGGCTGAAGAGCACCTTCACCTTTTCAATCTGCCCGGGCGCTCCTTCGATAAGTGTTCTTGCCAAAAACATGGCATCTACTTTCAAGTCGTTGTCCTGTGCAGTTGCTTTTTCTTCGGCGAGCACAGTGACCATGGGCCCGTTGCCTACGGCTCTTACGCTTATCGCCCTTGCTCCAACCGAGGGCTGATGAATCAATTCATTCAGTTGCTGATTGGTGAGGGCTTTAGAGGCGGCAGCTTCCGCAAAGGACGGCTGGCTTTGAGATATTACAAGAGTCAAAGCGCCAAGCAAGGCTGCTGCCAGAACGGGTCTTGCGCCATGTTTTTTCGAGAGAAATCTGCTCATTATGAGTGTTACCGGAAAGGGCGGCTGGCGATTCCAATGAGGAGATTTTAGCAGGCGGGCGGGGATTCTCGCGCCTATGCCTTATTGTTCAACCGGTAGCCGACGCGCGGTATGTTCTCGATGATCGAGTTGTCGCCGTCTGAGCTATCCAGCTTCTGGCGCAAACGTTTGATAGCCGATCGAACCGACTCCGCCGTTGCTTCGCTTTCCACGCCCCAGACTCGATTTATCAGAGCCTCGGATGTGAATACCTGATTGGGATGGCGCATCAAAAACTCCAAGAGCGCAAAGTCTTGCTTTTGCAGGTGAATTCTCTCGCCATTTCTGGACAGCGAGTGCTCTGTCAGGTCCATAGTCAGGCTGCCGACATTAATGACAGTGCCGACAACCTGCTCTGGCCGGCGCATCAACGCGCGTACTCGGGCGGAAAGCTCCCTGAGACTGAAAGGCTTTGTCAAATAGTCGTCTGCGCCGGTGTCCAGCCCCTCTTCCTTTTCTTCGATCTGCCTTTTGCCCGTCAGCATTATGATAGGCGTCTTGCCGCCCTTGCGGCGAAACTCGCCGCATATCTCAATCCCCGTTTTGCCCGGCAGCGACCAGTCCAGGATGATCAAATCGAAGGCCGTGATTTTCAGCATTTCTTCTGCCGTCAATCCGTCAGGCGCGTGCTCCACCGTGTATCTTTCAGAACACAGGTGGTCCTTGACTGTAGTCGCGAGGTCTTCGTCGTCCTCAACAAGTAGAATTGTGGGCATGATGGGCTTACAGATAGGGGTTGCAAACTTACCGAAATATCGTAACAGGTCAAATCGGGTCAAAAGATATAAACCAGGGCGAAATTTGGAGAACCAGCCAGCTATTGAAAACAGGGTCGGTAAAAGCGAAACTTCGCTGACCACAACTCTGCTTTTATTCGTCTCGATACCGGCGATTACTACTTTCATTTTGATCGGCTGCATGACTTATTTGCAGCATCAGGCGGAAGTTCAGGCCGAGCGGGCTTGGCGCGCCCAGCGTTTTACCGACATCATCAACAAGCTTGCCTACGGTATTGCCGAAGTTTCTTCAATCACCGATGCCTCCGACATAGCGCAGGGGGAATTAGGCGGAGTCAAAGGCATCTTGCGGAAGGTGAAAGAGCTGGATGGTCAATTCAAAGAACTGGAAGAATTGACCGTCGACGATCCACACAATCATCAAATCGTGCTCAATGCAGAGACTGCTTGCAAGGACGTCAAGGAAACGTTCAAAGAACTGCTCAGGCAGATGGTTTCAGGTCAAGGACAGGGGCAGACTCGCAAGGGTTTGTGGAAACATCTGCGTGCCCAAATCAGGGCAATGGTTTCTCAAGATCTCATGCAGCTCGGCAAAGACGAGGAAAAACTTGTCAGCGACAGCCCCTTCTTGCAAGCGGAAAATAGACGTTACGCTCAGCTTCTGCTTGGTATCATCGGCGGTTTCAACCTCATTTTTGCGATTTTGGCCAGTATGTGGTTGGTGAGAAACGTGCGCTCGCGATTGCGCACAATGACGGACAACGCCTTGCTTCTGGCGGCTGGAAAACCACTTCACGAGCAGGTTAGGGGCGGTGATGAAATAGCGCTTTTCGATCGCACATTTCACCACATGGCCAGGAGAATTGCCGAAGCGGCAAGAAAAGAAAGAGCGATTGTCGAAAATGCTCTGGATATGATCTGCTCAGTGGATAAGACGCTGCGTTTTCTCTCGGTAAATCCAGCGTCATCACAGTATCTCCTTCTCCCCGAAGAGGAAATACTGGGACGTAGATTGGTAGAGTTTCTTCCCAAAAAAGAAGTGGAGCTGGTCACCGAAAAAATCGAAGCTCTCAAATCCGATGCCGAAATAAACAACCTGGAGTTGAAGCTGATAAGGCGTGATGGCAGCGAGATCTACACTGTCTGGTCGATGCGTTTTTCTGAGGTGGAGCAAACAATCTCGTGTGTCGTACACAATATTTCGGAAAGAAAACGCGCCGAAGAGTTGCGCCAGGAACTGGTGGCGATGATTACTCACGATCTGTGCACACCAC
>JAYRNY010000542.1:0-7911 GCA_041911975.1 bacterium
GGCTGCATCTCCCGGCTGTTTCAAAATCATGATGTTGCTCGGCTTCAAGTCCCGGTGAACAATCCCTAATTCATGCGCGTATGCCAGGCCAAAACACACTTGAATCATGATCGGGATTGCTTGCTCTACGCCTAATGGACCATGATCAGCAATTTGTTTTGCAAGCGTGGTGCCCTCCACCAAATCCATCACGAAGAATGGATGCTTTTCCTCTATGATTCCGTAGTCATGTACGCTAATCAAATTGGGATGGTTGAGCATGCTCGTCGCTTTGGCCTCTTGCTGGAACCGAAGCCATGTAGCCTCCTGAATATCCTGTGCATCTAAAGTCTTCAGTGCCAGCTCTCTATTGAGCGAAATGTGCAAGACGCGGTATACAACCCCCATTCCCCCGCGTCCCAATTCTTCGATGACACGATATCGATCCGCGATTATTCGTCCTGCCGCAAGCTCGAGAGTGTCCTTGGATATATCTCCGCTTGGTCCCGAGCCGGTATAAAGAGTGCTGTCTTGCACATCGTTATTTTGTCCCGGCGCTGCAGGATCCTTGCCGAGATGTGTGCCTTCTTCGCTCACTTGAATCCTTTAATTACGGCAAAGTCTTTATTGATTGTAGATCAATTGAGTTCAGATTCTGTTACTTCCAGACATCTTTGTCTCTGAATTCAATATTCAAGACAATATTTGGGTTCGCCGCTTTGAAGCGTTCCATGTCCTGAGTGGACCACTGGTTTATTCCGATCAATATTCTTTTCAGGCGGGGAAATTGTTTGAAGGAGTCAATGCTGGCTGACGTGACACTAGTTGCTGCTAAGCTAAGTCGTTCTAGATTGGGCAGAGCTGTGAGCAGTTTCAGGGAATTGTCGTCAACGGCTTGATTCTCGTCCACGCTCAATTCGACGAGCGATTTAATGGTGGCAATTTCCTTCAATTGATCGGTTGTAAGTCGGCACTTGTCGAGGACGAGAGTAGTAAGTGATTTCGAGGTCGTCAATTTTTTCAAAATGCGGCTGACTGAGGGCATTCCGCTGAAGGCTAAATCATTGAACTGATTCAGTCGATTGAGCGAAAGGACGCCATCCTCGGTCACCCGCGTATAACCTACGAACAAGCTTCTCAGCGAATGTAGCTGGTTCAAGTATTTTAGGGACTCGTCGGAGGCATCAGTATCGGCTAAGTTCAGAAACGTCAGACTGCTGAGATGACCGATTGACTTCAGCGATTTATCAGTTATTCCGTAGTTGCTGTTCAGAGAGAGCTCCGTAACATCACCTGGTTGAAAATGCTCGAAAAAATCAGTTGAATCAAGACAATCAGGATCTTTTATCGTTAAGTGAATACTCTTTTCGAACGGGATCTTGTGAATTCCGGTGGCGTTGTATATTGCTCTTTCACCAACAATATTGAATGATCCGATTGGTCGTATAAAATAGATCCTCCTAAAATTCTTGCCGTTCCTGTCAGTGAATTTCGTCGACTGCACTACTTCTTTAATTGGCGTGAATGGCAGTTGCACGGGCGCTTTCTGATCGTATTTCTTCATTAATTCGGCTATCTTCGCTGAGTATATTTTGTCATCGAGTTGATCTTTTATGATCCATGCAAATGCGGCACCAATTGCGGCGCTGACCAGGCAAGCGGCAAGAGTGCGCAAAATTGGCAGTTTTGTTTCTTGTGCAGGAGTTCTGCTAATGCCGATGCTTGCGGAGCCGGTCAGAGACTGCGCCGATATACCTTGCTGCAACAAACTAAGATCATGCGCCACTGTTTGCAAGGATTGATAACGATTTTCCGGCTCTTTTTCCAATAGTTTGGCGACTAGAAATTCTATGTCTTTGGGAAACTCTTTTCCTAGAGTTGCTTCCTTTAGTGTCGGAGCCTTTTCTGACTGGTGTTTCATCATTGTTGACAGTGAATTGGTGCCCATGAACGGGGGCAGACCAGTCAGAGCTTCGAAGAATACACAACCAAGTGCGTAGATGTCGCTTCGATGATCGACGGCAATTCCCAGGCACTGTTCGGGACTCATATAGAGAGGGCTGCCGAATATTTCTCCGGTTTTGGTTAGTCCCTGAACATCTGCACTCTCACCTAAATGCAGTTTGGCGATGCCGAAATCGACGATTTTGGCGGTATACGGTCCACCTCCTGGTGGTTTGACAAGCATGATGTTGCTCGGCTTTAGATCCCGATGAACAATCCCGAGTTCATGCGCATATGAGAGTCCAAAGCAGACCTGTATAAAAATAGGCAGAGCTTCTTCAACAGAAAGTGGTCCTTTCTCTGCAATGAGTTTGGCGAGCGTTGTGCCCAACACCAGGTCCATGACAAAGTAAGGATGCTTTCCATCGATCATTCCTGAGTCATGGACGCTTATGAGGTTTGTATGATCAAGCATACTCGTGGCTTTAGCTTCCTGCTGGAAGCGTCTCCAGGTAGCGTCTTTTACATCCTGTCCATCCAGCGTTTTAAGCGCCATTTCCCGTCCAAGCAGAATTTGCTCAACGCGGTATACGACTCCCATGCCGCCGCGCCCGATTTCTTCTATGACTCGATAGCGGTCGGCGATTATTCGTCCGGGCGGCAATTCCAGGGCCGCGCCGAAGCCCAGCCCGATAGTTGTTTTGTCTCCCGCAAAAGATCCGGATAATTGATTTTGAGCCTGTGATTGCTCTTCTGTCATGTGCTTTTGGAATTAGACTCAATCGGGGTTCTGCTGAAAGTGGAAAGCAGTTCAGCGCGACTTCATCTAGATCCTACACCGGCTGGCAGATCTTAAAACTGGAAGTAGATAAACTTCGGCGTGATGTCGGGTGAGAATGCTATGAGCAGGCAGATCGCCACCGTCAGGTAAATCACCTTGAGCGGGCGATTAAACGGCATAATTCCGCCGATGCAATCTTTGTTCTCGCGGAATTTTGTGCAGATAACATGCCCGGCCAGTATTGCCAGCAAAATGAGCGGCAGGAAGAAGTAAGGACCAGGTTGATCGACATTCGGCAAGGTCACTTGCCAGAACTTCAGGTCTTTGAGCTGGTCGATGAACAGTAATCGCTTGATTATGCCTACGCCAATAGGCACATTGTCAGCGCGGAAGATAACTTCGGTAAGACAGACGCTGTGGAAGGTCAAGAAGATTGCAAAGACATGGAATATCTTGTTGGCGGTCAAAGTTTTCAAAACGCTCGACTTTTCCACAAAATTGCGCCATTCGCGATGCAGTACAAGCAGCGCGCCATGGAGGGCTCCGAAGAGAATGTAGTGTGTTGCTGCACCGTGCCACAATCCGCAAAGCGTGAAGGTGATCATGATGTTTCTGTAAGTCATCCACTTGCCCGCGCGGCTGCCGCCCAGCGGAATGAAAAGGTAATCCTTGAGCCAGGTGGACAGTGAGATGTGCCAACGCCGCCAGTACTCGGTAATTGACTCCGCCATGTAAGGAAGGTCGAAATTTTTCGGAACCTTGAAGCCGAGCAGTTGTGCTGAGCCCCGGGCGATGTCCGTGTAACCTGAGAAATCGAAGTAGACCTGGAAGGCAAACGCATAAGTAGCGAGCCACATATCAAAGGTCGTAAATTGATTCGGATTGGCGTAGGCAGTCTGCACTACAATGGCCAGATTGTCCGCGAAGATCACTTTCTTCACCAGACCAAAGATGATCAGCTCCATCGCTTCATCGAATTGCGCGAGAGAAAGTTTGGTTTTCACCTCCAACTGCTGCATGAAGTCCTGATAGCGCTTGATGGGACCGGCAATTTGGGTCGGGAAGAAACTGGCGAAGAGTGCAAATTGGAATGGTGATTTGACCGGTGCTCCGCCCTTGTAAACATCCGACAAATAGTGAATGAATTCGAACGCGAAGAAAGAAATGCCAAGCGGCAGGATGATTTGGAAGGGAATCGGCAGGAGCTGCAAATGCGCGACTGCCAGCGCCGAGTTGGCTACATCGCGCACAAAATATGCGTATTTGTAGAAGCCAAGCAATAACAGATTGGCTGCTATGGCCGTGACGAACAGCAGTTTTTTCTTCGTTTCTGCGCGGGCAATCCAGAGACCCATGAAATAGTTGATCGCAGTCATTGCTGCGATGAGCAGTCCATACTCCGCTTTCCAGGACATATAGAAAATGTAGCTGGCAATGAGCAGCACTGCCGTGCGGAAGCGAAATGGCACCAACCAGTAAAGTACCACTACTATCGGCAAGAAAATTAGGTAGGTGAAGCTGTTGAATAGCATTACATCGCACCTCGTCCTTTGCCGGCGATCTGAGAATCAGACTCGGGTCCGACGAGGGCAGCGCTGAGTCGCGCATCTTTAGCGATTTCTTTGGCTACGAAGTCCATGACTTTTCTTCCGCCCGAGGCATCCATGTGGCATGAGTCGGTAAAGTCCTTCAGGTCAAACGCACCGGTTGCTTGCAGATCGAGATAGGCGACTTTTTCTTCTCGTGCAAGGTCTGCCACGTGCTTGACCAGCGCGTCGTGGACACCGGGTGGAAGGACGCCCTTGACAGCGGGCTCAGGAAGCGCAACGTTGACAATAAGAGGCTGGATGTTTTTCTCTTTGCAAAGGTCGATGGTTTTTTTCAACCAGGCCAGTTTTACCTGGTATCGATCTTTTGAGGCAAAGCGGAATTTCTTTCTGAAGGCTACTGTGTCATTTTTGTAGTAGTCAATGCCGACTGGCTGCGCTAGCCAGACTCCCGGCGCTACTTCGTCGTGATATATGGCGTCTTTTGCATCGCCCTTTTCTTTGGACTGCAGCGGCTGCGCTGAAAGAGGTCCGAGATAGTTGGTCATCTTGTCGTGCGCGGAGCCGACAACAGCGCCCTGCACATCGTGTTTACGCCCGGCCAGGTAGAGACCTTCATTGATCAAAAATTCAGTCCGCTGCCAGGGACGCGGCATTGCCAGTTCCATCAAGTCACGGGTATTAGTGAAACGAGCCAGATATTTATAGTGCGTCGAAGAGACGTCACAGTAAAAGTCGTCGTCGGTCATATCCAAAGGAGTCAAACCCAGGACCACCAGTTTTGGTTTTCTTTCTCCGTTGAACATAGTGCGCACGATCATGTAATCGTCCGAGACCATTGCACCGGGCAGCGCGTAGTTGAAGCAAGAGAACTTGCCGCCGGGGAATTGCTTTCTGATTGCGTCTTCGAGATAGTGGCTGCGCCGTTCGACGACGATATCCACCTTTCGATGCAAGTGCTCAGCCTCCAGCATCCAGAGTGGATTCATGAAGATGGAAGATCCAAGCAGCACCACATCTGGTGCTGGCTTCTCTTTGAGAAAATCTTGCGTCGTCCAGTAGGCCCAGTTCTTTGCTGAGGGAATCGTATTTGGATCTACGTGGCCGAACGGATCTTTTACTGCCAGAAAAATGTTTATGGATACGACAGCCAGCAAAGTCATCAAAATTGGACTTCGCGTCAGTGCGCCGGCAGTTTTTCGAAGCGGTGAGAGTAAAGTCAAAATCAACCAGACGGAGTTACGGGAAACCATTGGAACTAAAAGCATTGAAGCTTCTATGCGCGACGCATTATAGCTTGACAGCTAATTCGGTTCGTTTGCATTAGCTAATAGTTGGCCTTCAAGGTGCTATAAACGAGCTAGGACTGGGAAATCACTTAGTATTCAATTGAAATAAACGGTTCTTCGGCGAATCAGCCCGATTCTTTCGAGTCATGAAGAGCCGTAACTGCCGGAAACTTCCGGCAGACTGGGGTTAACGGGACTTTTGTGGATGATTTTAGGGGCAGGGAGAGCCTCTTGTGAACATTAACTCAATCGGGTTGGAAATCTTCGTCATTCTGGTGTTGGTTCTCATCAACGGCGTCTTTGCGTTGTCTGAAATGGCGCTCGTTTCCTGCCGTCGCCCGTTGCTTGTCAGGATGGCTGAGGAAGGAAAACGGGGAGCCAGAACCGCCCTTTCGTTGACCGATACTCCCAATACCTTTCTTTCGACAATTCAGATTGGGATTACCCTGGTGGCGATTCTGGCTGGAGCCTTCGGCGGCGCCACTCTCGCCGATGAATTGTCCGACCAGATCGAGATGTTCGAACACCTGCGCCCGTATGCGGACTCGATTGCCTTTGTGATCGTGGTTATTTGTACTACTTATTTGTCACTCATCGTCGGCGAGCTCGTGCCCAAGCGCATTGCCCTTTCCAATCCGGAAGGCATCTCCTGTTTCATTGCTCCGGGGATGAAATTCCTCTCCCATGTTGCTTCTCCGCTCGTCAAATTCCTTTCGCTGTCGACAAATCTGGCCGCGGGCGCTTTTGGCGTCGAGGATGACAAAGCTCGCGAGGTGTCCGAGCGCGAGATTCAAGCAATGGTGGACGAAGGCGCCCGGGTCGGCGTCGTCAAGGAGACGGAACACGACTTGTTGTGCGGTGTTTTTGGGCTGGACGACAGAAAGGTTTCCGCAGTCATGACCCCAGTTACTGAACTGGTCTGGCTTGACGTGAACGCACCTCCTGAAGAAGTTATGTCCAGGGTCTTTGCGCATCCTCACACCAAATTTCCCGTGGCCAGCGGCACTCTGGATAATTTCATCGGTGTAGTTCGGGCCCGCGAGCTGCTCACCAAATGGGCGCGGGACGGCAAAATCGACCTGGAGAAATTGGTTCGCAAGCCTCTGATGATGCCGGACACCAAGAGCGCGCTTCAGGCGCTTGCCGACTTCCGCAAAGACAAAGTCAGTGGCGCTATGGTTGTTGACGAGCACGGTACGCTGCGCGGTCTAGTGACTGTTTCGGACATTCTCAGCTCGATTGTCGGAGACGTACAAATCTCAGACGAAACTGTCTCCTACCTGACCGTGATTACTCGCGATGACGGCGGATTTTTGGTGGACGGCATGTTGCCGATTTCAGAATTTAGAAAACGACTTTCAGCAACTGAGCTGCCCGATCAGCACGCAGGTAAGTACGAAACAGTGGCCGGTCTGGTCGTGCACCTTTTGGGGCATGTACCGACCGCTGGAGAAATCGCCACGTGGAACGATTTGCGCTTTGAAGTCATGGACATGGATGGCTTCAAAATTGACAAAGTTGCTGTTTCTTACAACAAAGCCTCGTAGTTGGCAGTGGCGAAATTGCCGCCCGGACAGGAAGCCGCATTCGGCTGCCTATACCGATATTCTCCGGCAGGTTTTCTCTGTCACTGCTTTGGTATGATGGTTAAGAGGGCTCTAATTTAGTAACAGGCCACATGGACGACACAGTCGACACCTTGCTGCGCATGCTACCGGAAAAAGAGCAGGAGATGGGTAGCGAAAGCACCCAGCTTGCTGACTATTTGACTGTACTTGCGCTGACTCTCTATCACGAAAGCCGCTTCGCAGAAGCGGAGAACATGTTTCATCGTGCTTTATCCATCCGGGAAAAGGTGCTGGCGGTCGATCACGCCGATATTGGTGTTTCGCTCAATCACCTGGGCATGGTTATGCTCGCTCAGGGGCGCTTTTCCGAGGCAGAACCGCTCTTCAAACGGGCGCTCACCATCCAGGAGCGGGCTCTCGGTTTCGAGCACATTAGCCTTGCAGCCGGACTCAATAATTTGGCGGAGCTCTATCGCATCCTGGGCAGACCCGAACCTGCAGAAAAGCTATATCGTCGTGCCCTGACAATCCGTGAGCGCCACCTCGGCAGTGACCACCCGGAAGTGGCCGAAGTGCTCAACAACCTGGGTTTGCTTTATTACGACCAGGGAAGAAATGCAGACGCCGAGCCTCTGTACAGAAGGGTTCTTTCAATACAGGAAAAGTACCTGGGCAAAGACCACCCCATCGTGGCGACAACGTTGTCCAACCTTGCAGCCCTCTTTACTGACAAGGATTCCTTCGACAAAGCAGAGCCCCTCCACATTCGCGCTCTTTCAATTAGAGAGCGGATTTTGAGCACC
>JAYRNY010000543.1:0-2908 GCA_041911975.1 bacterium
CCCGTTGCAACGGTCGAACCAGATTTGCCCTTTGCGTTTTTCGCATGCGGCTTCACGTCAAACCCGGCTTGTATGGAGGGCAATGAGGCTACATAAGCAGCCAGTTTATGGGCACTGGCTGCATGAATACGCAAGTGCGGCATCAACTCGGCATGCCCATACACTCGCAAGAAATCGGCCACTTTCTTGGGATCACTGCTTATGCGCGACTCGATGAAATCCTTGCTGCGCCGCGAGCCCTCTCCGGCCAGAATCGGACCAAGGCAACCACCGGTTTTGCCGTTGCTGTGGCACTTCTGGCAAGTAGCTTCAAACAAAGCCTTACCCTCTGCAATTTCAGCGCGGCTGGCGCCTGCTTTCTTTTGAGCAGGAGGAGCACCAAAAGCATCCAGATTCGAAGTGAAGCAAAAACACGCAAAGACCATGAAAATTGCGGACCAGAACTTCATTCAAATACTCCGATACGTGAACTTAGAATATTGGGTTTCCATTTGTGTTGAATCATCCCACAGACTTATGCAAGTTTACGCCTGACAATCTGAATTTGCCTGTTGTAGAGCAATTTGCTTGATTTGCCGCAAATTCAGCTTTCCGTTCGGCATGACGGGCAGGACATCGACTTTGAGGAAATCGGACGCGCTCGGCACCCATAGATTGGGCAGTGCGCCTTTCTTAAGCTCATCGACGACTTGTAAAGGTTCTTTGTCCATTCGCGAGTAGACGACAACCAATCGCTCACCGCGGCGATCGTCTGGAACGGACGCTACCGAGAGCTCGCCCGCCCCGGCGCCGGAGACTTTGAATAATTCTTCCTCCACTGCCATGTGAGAAACCATTTCGCCGGCGATTTTGGAAAATTGGCTTATGCGCCCGGTCACTGTCAAAAATCCATCCTCGTCTAGAAATCCGATATCGCCGGTATTGAACCACCCATCTTTGATTGCCCTGGCTGTCGCTTCCGGTTGACGAAGGTAACCCAACATGACTTGCGGTCCCTTGACGTTTATAAGGCCTGAGCCACCTTTCGGCACTTCTTCACCGGTTTCCAGGTTCGTGATCCTTATCACCGTGCCGGGAATCGGCAGCCCCACGGTGCCGATTCTGTTGCCGTCGACAACGCGCCCATCAGGCAATGTCACATGATTGGGAACATTGCATGCCACTACAGGTGATGTCTCAGCCAAACCGTATCCTTGCAAGGGAAAAATTCCAATTGTCTTTTGAATTTCCCGTCCTTGATTTTCTTTGAGTTTTTCTCCGCCGACCACGCAGACACGCATGGTCTTAAACTGTTCCGGACGGCAGCGGCGTGTATACAAACCAAGCATCGTCGGAGTGCATATCAAGCAACTTGCTTTGTTCGCATCGCACAGATCGCCAATGCGCCGGGCGTCGAACGGATCATAATGATAAACAACAGTTTCTCCCAGGCAGAGCGGCGCCCACAGGGTCATGGTCAGGCCGAAAGAGTGAAAGAACGGTATCACTCCCAGAACAATTTCGCCGTCCTTGATTTGACCTTGCATTTTTATCGCGTTGATGTTCGAAAGTATGTTTCGATGGGAAAGAACCACTCCTTTGGGATCACTGGTAGATCCTGCCGTAAAAATTATGGTCACGGGGTCATTCAGTTTTGTGGAGTTGCCTGCGGCAGCCGCTTTTGGCAGACCAAATCCTTGCACGTCGATTCTGTGATTGGCCGAAATTCCATGCAGAAATTCACCGAGAATACTCTCAGGCATCAAATCACTTTCAGTCCAGGACTTCAGTTTTGTGACGAGATCGGCATCATGCTGCGCCGACTCAATGAAGATGTATGAGCTTTTGGACTCGAGCGGAACTCGCTTCAGAAAAGGTCTGGCCGTGATTATGTGCTTGATCTCGCACTTTTCCAGATACAGATCGAAAGCCTTTTGTCCGGCAGTAAAATTCAGATTGACGGCAACCTTGCCGAGGAAACACACGGCCAGATTGGCGATCACTGCGCCGGCGGATGGTGGCAACATTATCCCCACGCAGCGCGAGGAATTGAGGGACTTGCTGAGCAGATTCGCCAGCGCTATGGACTTCAGCAAGAGTTGATGATAAGTCAACTTGGTTCCGAGCGAATCACAAACAGCCAGCGCATGAGGCTGTTTCCTGGCCTGATGCAAAAAAGCCTGCGGCAAAGACACCCAGTGCGAAGGCAGCATGGTAATACTGTTTTCTTGATGATGGCGCGCTTTAATCTGCATGGTTGAACAACTCTTTTTTTCGTTTCTTATTATGGCAGTATTCCGTCACCACCAAAGCAGAGGTCAGCCCGAGGAAGGCACCAAGACCGGTGAACTGCGGGCGGATCTTACTGAAGAACAGAGCGCCGGCAAGCACTGCGGCAATCGATGGTACATGTGAAACACCGCTCTTCAAAATGCCCAGCTTCGCCAGGTAGATTCTATCTAGATCGGGGCATTTCTCAATGTCGCCAGCCAGAATGGCCGGTCTTCCGCCGACCAGACTGACATGCAGGTCGATTGGATGCGGCATCTGTTGCAGAGCTCTATAAATCAATTGCGTGCAATAGAAAGAGTTTTTGCTCGAAAGTTTGAATGTCCGATTGAAGGGACGATTGAGCGACTTTCTCAAAAAATCCAGGGCCGAATCGAGATCATCTTTCGATTTGAAATGAGGTCGGTAAATTGCCACATTGCTTGCCACCAGGAATTCATCCAGCTGGGTTTCCGCTACATAGGGCTTGGAGCCGCAGTCGATGATTTTACCGTCGCCTGTATAGACAGCCGAGTGTATCCAGTTGCTGCCAAGCAATCTGGCTCCTAATTGCGAAAGAGGATAACTGCAATCATCTTTCAAAAGCACATCGCCGGGTTTCAAAATCAAGTGAACTTCTTTCAGTTGTTCGTCAGAAAGA
>JAYRNY010000544.1:0-3719 GCA_041911975.1 bacterium
GAGCGTCACCTGCATTTGCGCCCTTATGATTTCGCATTTTCAGAACTGAGGCTCAGATCCAGCAATCGATCGTACAGTGATCCGGAATAGATTTTTTCGCCTACTGTGTATGCCACCATGGTCGTCATCAGCAACGGCAGAAGCAAATTGAAGTCGCGAGTGATTTCGAAAACGATCACCGTTGCCGTTATCGGCACTCGCGCGACGCTGCTGAAGAATGCGCCCATTCCAGCTAAAGCAAAGAGATCAGGCGCGTTTGACGCGCTGGCCATTTCACCCAGTTCGGTGGCGCCAAGCAAATAACCTGTGGCCGCTCCAATCGTCAAACTGGGTCCAAAAAGTCCGCCTGGTGCTCCCGATATGTAGGATGCGATCGTGATGAAGAAAGAAACGGCAAGTGCCAGTCCGGCGAATTCAAAGGACGGTGTGTGGGCAATGATCAGATATTTGATGCCGGCGAAATTGTGCATCGACTGCGGCAAGAAAGCCACAGTCGTTCCGCACAATAAGCCGGCCAGTCCGATCGAAAGAGGATAATTTTGCTTGAAGATTTTCATTCTCCAGACCATGCCTTTCATGATCAGCCAGTTGAACAGAGAACCGAGAGCACCGCATACGATACCCAGTAGGATCATGTACGGAATGTCTTCGAAGCGAAAATCGCACTTGGGAAAATCCGAGTGGGAAGATAAATCCAGTGAGTGAGTGCCCAGCAACTGGGCCATGCTGGCAGCGGCAAAACAAGCCAGTCCAGCCGTGATTACAAAAGCGCTGGAGACTTCACGGACCAGCTCCTCAACAACAAAAATCACACCGGCCAAAGGCGCGTTGAATGCGGCCGCCAGACCGGCTCCTGCACCGGCTGCGACAAAATGCCTCTTCAGTTTTTCACCTGCCGATACCATGGAGACGAACATTCCGGCCAAAGACGCACCAACCTGCACGGTCGGCCCCTCACGCCCAAGCGGCAACCCGCAGCCCAAAGACAGAATACCCGCCACAAGCTTTGCGGCCAGCGAGCGAAGATTCATGCGAATCGGATGACCTTTGAGAAAGCCTTTTACTTGCGGTATGCCGCTGCCGGTAATTTCAGGCGCAATATACTTGACGGTAAGCCCGCACAAAACTCCACCGATCAAACCAAAAGCAGGCAAGACGCAGATGTTGCCTGATTGAGAAAGTTGGATTCTCAGCGCACCCAGGGCTCCCACGCACTGGCTGAGCACATATGCGCAAGCGGCGGTTAAAGTTCCGACCGCGGCTATTTCAATGACTGGAACCGGAGTATGCCCTTGCGGCTTGTTCTCTGGCGGAGCGCCCGCTCCTTCGCCACTCGCCTCCCGGTCCGCATGGCCTTCTTCAGGCCCTCTGTTAGAAATAGAGCCGAGGACTGAGTCGAATAGCCTCACCAATTGATTCACGTGTAGGTTTAAACCGCTTTTGACCGGCGCTAGGCTGAAGGTGGTGGTTCTTTACGATCGAGAAATTTTTGCAAGATGATTGCAGCCGACTGCATATCGACAAGATCGCGATTCTTGCCGGTCTTAACCCCTTGTACCGTCAAAGTTCGTATCGCCGAAATTGTCGTCAGCCGCTCGTCTTCATAAACAATCGGCAACCCGGTCTTTTGCGCCAGTTTGCGCCCGAATGATTTGACCTTTTCGGCCTGCGGTCCGATCGAACCATCCATGTTTTGGGGAAATCCAAGCACGATCTCCACAGCACCATGTCTCAGTGCGATTTGCTTTACCGCTTCGAGATCTTTTGCCATATTGACGCGCTGTATAGCTTCAATTCCGGCAGCGGTTATGCCGAGCGGATCAGAGATGGCGACGCCGATGCGCGCATCGCCAATGTCAAGACCGATAATTCGTGGTTTCTGGCTCATTGTCACCATATTACTTGACCTGAGCCAGCCTTGGAATGAAGAAGCGTCTAACCAGAATTTGACAAGTCCATGAGTCTGGCGTCAGGTAGAATATGCCGTCATGAAAATCTATCTGATGCGACATGCAACTGCAGTTGAACGGCTGGGCGGAGTCATCCTCAATGACTCTCAGCGACCGCTCACTGACGATGGGCGAGACGAGACGCGAATGATGGCAAGCGCGCTCAAGAAGTTGAATGCAAAACCAACCCTGGTTGTAAGCAGTCCGTTGACCAGAGCGCGGCAGACTGCTGAGATCATCAGAGAAGTTCTGGGCACTGAAGGCGAGCTGAAGATAGCTGACGGACTGGCTCCAGGCGGCACTTCCAGCGAAGTCTTCAAGAATTTGAAGAAGCTGCCTCCCTTCGAAGATTTGTTCTTAGTCGGTCACGAACCGGATATCGGCAGACTGGCAGCTGATTTGATGCTGGCTGGACCGGAAGTGATGATCCCTTTCAAGAAGGCTGCCGTGATTAGAGTGGATGTGCAAGATTTGCCGCCCAGCTGGCCGGGCACCTTGAAGTGGTTCCTCAATCCCAAAGTCGCAAATCTCATCAAATAGGGTTTCTTCAGCGAAAAGTCCGAGTTTGTTTCACTCGTATCGCTTTCCATTGAAATCGATATATCCACCTTCATGCGATTGTGTATCCGTATGATGCGTCCAGTGAATCAAACCACCTTTGGCGTTCCAGATGAATTCACCGTGCACCGTGACTACATCGCCCGCTTGAATGGGAACATAAGGCGCCATCTTCGTGTTGTGCGCCACCAGAATTGTGGTGCCGTTTGACAAACCAAGCAAGAACTTCTCGTGAGGCAGACCCCGGTCGTCATACTTGAGCATCTTTTTGACTGGAGCAGTAACAGTGAGCGGCACTTTTACCAGCTGCAATTGCTGGGCTCGAATTGCCTGAGCATCACCGGCTTCGGATTGCACCGCCTGCCCTGTCGTTTTCCCCGGTGCCTGGTTTTCAGCTCTTGCGCAGCCGAAAATCACTATGCAGCTCATGGTCAGAGCGGCTGTTCTCAAAGCCGATGAGCACAATTTGCTCAGAAACCCGCTAAAAATGGAATTTTGCTTCACTCTGTATGCACCCCATGTACGTTCAAAATTGGCTGTATATTGCCTGGTTAGCGGGTATATGACTGCCTGCGATAACGCTCACAAAGCGTGAAACTGCGGTCCTGTGGTATATAGTGAGCAGCACAGATTATAAGCTCAGGCTTAAAACCCAGTGTAATTGGTGTTTCTCAGTACGGAACGAATCAACCGTCGAAGAGTCGCAAATAATTACTCGAGAGGGAGTGTCGGAAACCATAATGCTGTCTTCCATTTACCTGACAGGCGGAACAATAGAGCACAACGAACTGGTCAGCCAAGGAGCCGAGTTCGATTGGCGCTCTATCGCCATGAACAAGTTGCGGAAGTATGGACTCAAGGTCGTAAACCCGCTTGAATTTGCGTATTCAGAGCTGGCGGCGCTCGAGCAATTGGACGGCATCGAACTGATTAATGATACGACCGAGCTGAAAGTCAAGCGTGCTCTTGATCTCATCGACCAGTGCGATGCGCTTTTAGCAAATTTGCACCGTCCCAGCTATGCAGCAGCAATGGAGATTTTCTACGCTCATCGCACCGGCAAAATGGTGACGGTGGTCGGCAATTCTCCTTTCAGCCCCTGGGTCCTCTCCCACTCGCAGGCTCGTTTTGGCGACATCGACCTGGCGATCAACTACTTGCTTGAAGAACAACCACATGCCTCGCCCCTGCTCTGGGCGCTCAACTATGAAA
>JAYRNY010000545.1:0-3300 GCA_041911975.1 bacterium
CATCACCGGCGAGAAATCTTTGCTGCCGTCAGGTTTTACAGCGATAAAATCAATATTCATCTGACGCAAATTTTGATTGACGACCGGATTGTGAATGATTTCGTTGGTTATCCAGATTCGCCTGTCCGGGAAATGACGCCTGGTCTCGTAAGCCATCGAAACCGCTCTGTCAACGCCCCAGCAAAAACCGAATGCGGAAGCCAGCTTGATGGTCAGTCCGGCCCGCAAAAGAGTGTTGTTGTTTTCTCTCAGTTCGGCAATCAGCTCTGATTCATAGGCATCTTTTAGTTCGCCGTGAATCTCGTCTTTGAGGCCGAAGCCCTTGCGGTGATAGGTGGAATTTGAATTGCTCATTTTAAGAACAGGCGGTCAGAGCGTCTTGTCCGGCTCCCTTTGCAGCCGGGCATGATTTTACAGTACACCAACAGAGTCTGTACTAATACGGTGTTATTATGACTTCGTCTTACGCTTACTATGACCCCTAGTTACCAAGAGTCACCAATTCAGGGAGTCGGAAGCAATTAAGCGGAAAACCCGCTACGGCCAGCTTTGGAGGATATGACGTGAACAAGAAGATCGGATTATTGGCGCTTCTCGCCCTCACCCTTAATAGTGCTCCCGCCTTTGCGGAAAGTGAAGGAACAATGGCGAAGCAGGCTCTCATGCTGCCCGTGCGCATGGTTGCCATCGGCAGCGGCATGGCTCTCGGTATTCCTGTAGCCATCGTTCGCCGCACCGGCTCGCGCAGCGTGGAATTCACCGAGTCCTTTGCTGATAATATCGGTGGAAAAGAGCACATGATCCCGTTGGGCATGGCATCGCTTATGGGCGTTCCTTTCGGAATGCTGGTCGGAACAGCTGAAGGCGTGTACTCGGGCGGCAGAAATTCCATCAGCCATGGCTGGGAAAAGCCGTTCTCCCTCGATTCATTCAGCATGGGCGAAGAGCTTGATTCTCACTAGGACCAAAGACGTCTAGAAGAAAGAAATTAGAGGATGGGGACGGATATACAAGCCGTCCCCATTTGATATATTTCCCTCAACCATGAGGAAATGCGATTGTCTCTCCGAAGAGAGCAAAAAACGGCCGTAAAAGGCGTCAAGGCAATCGTCTTTGACATGGACGGAGTGCTCATCGACTCCGAGCCTCTGCATTTGCTTGCCTATCAGAAGTTTCTCCTGGACTTCGGGCTGACTTTTCTGGAAGAAGACAATCACAACTTTCTCGGCATGAAAGATATCGATTGCGCCAAATTTCTTGTCGAAAGGCACAACCTATCGATGACTGCTCTGGATTTCGTGGCTAGAAAGGAAGCGGTTCTGCATGAGCTTTTTTCGCAAGATTTGAGGATGCAGCCCGGCGTGCATAAGACACTCGAAAATGCGCTGCAACAAAGCATTCCGACCGCAATTGCCTCGTCGGCGACCATGCCGACTATCGAGCTTGTTGTCAAATTGACTGAGACGCGAAAGTATTTCCGCCATCTCTGTTCCGGCGATGAAGTGCTGAACGGCAAGCCAGCGCCCGATGTATTCCTTTTGGCGGCAAAAAGACTGGGCTTCGAACCTCACGAGTGTCTGGTAATTGAAGATACTTTCAATGGGGTTTGTGCTGCAAAGGCAGCGGGTATGATGTGCATTGCTATTCCGTGCCAGGCTACTAGGCACCAGGATTTCGCTCATGCGGATCTAGTCCTTTCCAGCATGGAAGAAATCGACGTCAGGCAACTGGTAAAACCGGAAAGCGAGGAGAATTCGGCTTGACATTAAGAAAAGCTGCGATGAACATGCTTGGCAACAAAGTAATTTTGATCCCTTTTTAATTACTGGGTATAACGAATCGAGTAAGCGGTGAAAGTCCCTTGAGAAGTTGGACGTTGGCAGTGACGACAGATTGGAAAGGAAGCAATAATGAAATCCATTGAGAAGGATAGGATTCTCAGGCTGAATTGCCCCGGATTCGGCGAAGAGTCTTTCCTCACGTCCGGGCGCGCCAAGCCGCTCGATTACTACACAGCCATCGTCGTCAACCCGGTGAGCACTCTTCACCTTTTCGACCGCGACCCGGATATGGTCAGGCAGGTCGAAGCCGCCCAGAGCGAAGGACTGACGTCCGTAAACACTACAAACGATGCGCTTCTGGAAGCAATTACCGACGAAATTAACAGCCGCACCGAGCAACTGGTCAAATTCCTGGAAAAAGGCGGCATTCTGGTTTACTTCCTTTGCCGGCCGTTCTTGATTCAGGGCAAGGCCTCGGCAATGGATAATTACGTCTGGCTGCTCAGCCTGGCGCCAGATAAGTCGACTGAGCGCAATACACGCCACATGAGCGCCGTCTCGCACGGTCGAAATGTGGAGATGACCGATGAGGGCAATGAAAGCGAATTTGCCTCATACCTTGCTCAGCCGGGCATCGAGTGGAGCACCATCATTCGCACCGATTTCCTGACGGAAGGCTATAACGTTCTGGCCACCGCCGGTCCCAAAAAGTGTATATCGGCGCATCTTTACGCAGGAGACAAGGGCGGACGCATTATCTTCTTGCCCGCTCCTTACTCACCGGACTTCGACCGTACGCTCGTACACTGCTTGAACCTCTGGTATTCCAAGCGCGAAGGTGAGGACATATCGCAGTATGTCAAGGACGAGACTGCAGCCCTGGTTGCTGCCTCGGTTGAACATCAGGCTCAAGCTGCCGCTCCCGATCCTCATAAATTCGTCAACAAGGCGAGCACTTCCAGCAGTCAACTGCCCAGACTGGAGAGCCCGCAAATACAAGAAGCTGCTCCTGCAGGCGGATCTGGACTGGGAGCCATGCTAGCTCAGAAGTCGGCTGAATCATCGACAGCTACTTTGCCGGAACCGGCTAGCGCGTCGACATCCGTGCCTCCTCTAACGGCTTTGAGTTCGGGCGAATTCAATTCGCCAATGGCGACTTACGACAAACTGCCGGCAGCCGGATCGGGATCTCTCACGGAAGAGACCATTGATTTGAGTTCACAGGCGCCGGCGATGAGTGCCGAAGATATTCTCAATTCGGTTAAGGCGGAAGCGTCCAAAGCAGAAGCCCCGAAAGCATCTCTGGGTTCTCTTCTGGGTGGAGCGGAGCCGGAGCCGGAGCCACCACCGCCACCTCCACCGCCGCCGCCACCTCCACCACCGCCGCCACCGCCACCTCCACCACCACCACCGCCGCCTCCACCACCGCCCCCTCCGCCGCCTCCCCCGGTGCCGGAGCCACCACCACCTCCTCCTCCTCCTCCCCCGCCTCCAGTGGTCGAAACAACGGATGCAGGCA
>JAYRNY010000546.1:0-2921 GCA_041911975.1 bacterium
AACGGATGCTTCCAGTGTTGTCACCCAATTTGGTAGACACTTCAGACATGGCCATCAGGATATCTTTGTCCCTGGGATTAAGCCTGTAGGCAGTATTCATCTGCAAGACGTATTCGTCAGGCTTGTTGAGTTTTCTCAAAGCACGCGCATAGTTGTACGCGAAAAGAGAATCATTGGGTTTTGCATCGCAGGCGCGCTTGAACATTGCAGCGGCTTCTTCCCAGTTGCCTTTATAGCCGAGCACTGTGCCATAATCGCTCAACACATCAGCATAAGCAGGGTCTATCTTTAGCGCTTCTTTGTACTCGGCAATTGCCTCGTCCATCTTGTTGTTCACTACAAAAGTGTTGGCTTTTATGTAGTGCGCTTCTGCCGAAAGAAAAGCATTGACGCCGGTTGGAATACCGGAAACTTGCTCGGAAGGCGGTACTCCGATGACCAGATCGTTGCCTTCCCAGTTCGATTTGAGTACGGGCGATTGCTTCTTGCCGCCTTTGCTGTAGTGAGAGGTTTTGAATTCAGTCATCTGCTTTGCTTTGGCGAACGCCTCATTGAGCGGCACAAGACCGTTTTGCGCCCGCAAGCATTCGATTAAGCTGGAAGAAAAGTCATCTCCATAAGTCTCTTCATTGGGACGGCTGGAAGACAAAATAATGTTGCCCTTACCCATTACGACTTTTTCCAGATCGATGTTGAATCCGTGGAAAAGAGCTTTTGCTCCTGATTCTAAGCTAGCGGCGCCGGAGTACTTGGACTCGAGGACGAGAACAACTCGATCTGTTTTTACATTTTTCTTGAGGGTGCTCATCAAGTCCTGCATTGAAAAACAGGTACCAAAGACATTGGTGAGAGCCGCGTCGTAAGCGGCAAGATAGGTACCACCTTCAATCATTGGAAATGCTTCAGTGGCCATGAATACGACTACGAGGTCGTCAGGGCCAGCCAGTGCTCCTAACCATTTATCGCCTAGAGTGTTGAGAACATTGGCGCGCGTTGCGCTCGTGTTGACTAGCAAGCGTACATGCTCTTTATCGAAGCGTCCGCCGTTTGGATCGGTCAAATACTTGTAGAAGTTGTGAGCAGCCCTGTCCATGACGAGATCGTCGCCAATCAACCGCCTTTCTGCAAAGTTTGAGATGCCGACAACTACGGCCCACTTTTGTTTTACAGGGCGATTGGTGGATGAATTAGGATTGATGTCCTGCATCTCGGTAAACTTGATGCCCTGCCCTGGTCCTTCCGGAACAGGTGCGGAGCCGGCATCGGCAGAGATTGCGGCGAGCGGGAATGAGAATGCCAGCATAGCCACAGACAGCAACGACACCAGCGCGACTTTGCCTTTAGCCTTCTTCTCTTCTGTTTTTGATTGCAGGGCGGTCATCTAATTCTTCCTCTTATATGTTCGAAATTCGACAATCGGTAATCAACCAAACCTATTGATGTGCAAGCGCGATGTCCACTGCCAGCATGCCGCTGTCCAGGCAAACAAGCCGAGTGACATTGCTCGTGTGGTTGTGAGCGATTGTCGACGTCTCGGCGATATCGGCCGAGATGATATTCGGTGCCTCGGAATCGAAGGAGAGTTTCATTCTCGTCGGCACGATGTCCTTGGAACCGGTTTCGCCAATGTAGGCAACTTCAATGCGGTCGTTGGTGAACTTTTGGGTGTCGACCTTTTGGCGCGAAAAGACCAGGCTGAGTTTTTCGATGCCGGGAGTGTTGTCGAATGCCAGCCATCCATCGTATGGAAGCGGATAATCGGTGTCGGCCCTCAATATATTGTTGGTCTTTTCTTGCGGTGGGTAGAGAACTGCCTTGCCTCCGCTCGACCCTTGCTTGAGGACTACATAGGCATATCCGTCTACTTCAGGAATGACGTGAAAACGAATCTGGTCGCCGGATTTGAATGCCGTGCGGCTATTGCAGCGAAATCTCTTGCCTGAGCGCTGCAACTCGATCCAATATCTGATGCCGTTGCTGACGATTGATTCGCCAGTAGTGTCAACCGGATTGGCCATGGCAATTGTCTCTTGCGGTTTGGCCGGCAACTTGTCTTTGTCCTTGCTGGCGATTTGAATATCGGGAGCTTGCGGATTGTCGTGAATAGACGCAACCGTATTGGGCGCATTCATAGCCAGGACGGAATCCGGCAATTGGGCAACGTTCTTATCAATCCAGGAAAGGACATAACTGACGATTTTATCGTTGAACTGGTCGCTCTCGAAAAGCAAGTGTTCGGAGCTGCCGCTCAGCACAAACTGGCTGTTCGCCGTGCCGAGAGCTTTCTTGAGTGCGAATGTGCCTGCCGGCAACACGAGATTGTCTTTGCCACCCTGCACGAAAAGCACAGGGGACTTTTGCACCAGGTGCGCCATTTCTTCGTTCCGCCCCATGAAGTTCTTAAATTGTATGAGCTCGTTGGGCGAAAACTCCATGCGCGCGAGCGGATCGTTCTTCCACTCACTGCGCAGTTTTTCGTTGGTTGTCGCGCGTTTCACAACCATTTTTCCTACATTTATGTTAGCGTCAAAACCGCGGAAGATTGCATTGAGACCAATGTGCAACTCGCTGTCTTCTCCGCGATAGCGGTCGCCCGAAGGCACCGAGCAAATGAGCGCTGCTACTTTGTCCTGGTTTCTGGCGGCGGCATGAAGCGCAAAGGCTCCACCCATGGATTCGCCGGTCAAGATAAGCGGCAGATCGGGATACTTCGTTTTGATTGCTGTAATAATCGAGTCGCAATCGTTGAGGGCATTCTTCAGATCTACTTTCTGATATTGTTTGTACTTTTGCCATTCTCCGAAACCGCGCACATCCATGGCGTAAGTGATGATGCCTTCTCTGGCTAGGCGTTTGCCGAAACCTTCATAGTTTCCTTTGTGCAAGCCCAAGCCGTGAATGCACAACATGACCGCTCTGGG
>JAYRNY010000547.1:0-5281 GCA_041911975.1 bacterium
GGTTATCGCGATTAAGAAAGCGGATGCGGTTGCGAATAGCGAACAGACTATCTTGCACGGTTTTGTCACCCTTGCGCCACAAGAGACACAGGGAGTGCCTTCGATAACTCAATCGTTGCGCGAGTTTCTCCGTGAGCAGCTGCCTGAATACCTGGTACCTGCATCAATTTCAGTTTTGGAGCAAATACCTCGCACAGGCACTGGAAAGATAGACCGAATGGAATTGGCATCACGTGCCGCTGCAAACAGCAAGGTATCGGCAAGTGCTCAATTAGATTCCGAACCAAGATCTGAATCGATTTCGGAAACGGAGTCGATCTTAAAACAAATATGGCAATCGGTTCTTCAGCTGGATGCAATAAGGATTGACGAAAACTTTTTCGACATTGGCGGAAATTCGCTTTTAGCAGTAAACGCCATGGTGCGTGCGAAGGAATTCGGCTTGCATTTCAGTCTCGTGCAGTTCTACCAGAACCAAACCATTGCAGAATTGTCCAAAGTGGTGGTGCACACGCCTGGATCCTCACCCGCACCAACACACGTATCCGCACTTGATTCTAATGAGATATCGGTAAAGCTGCGACCAGGCGCGTCTTCTGTTCTCGTCTCTATTGATAGCCTTCGTGCATTTGGAGTTGAGGCGCTTACACGTGCCGGACTGGTGGAAGAGGGTGCACGCATTGTTACTGAGGTGCAGCTTGAGGCAAGTCTGCGTGGACAGTCCACACACAATATGAGCAGCATCCCGCGCTATGCCAAAAGGCTTGCTGCCGGGAAGTTGAACGCGAATCCGGCAATTCGAGTCGAGCACGAGACTGGCGTTACGGCGCAAATCGACGGCGACAACGGACCCGGCCAGTGGGTGAGCACAAGGGCTATGGAGGTAGCTGTCAGAAAGGCTCATGATTCGGGGGTTGGTATAGCGGTCGTTCGGCGATCAAACCATTTCGGTGCTGCAGGTCATTATGTATGGGAGGCAGCCAGGCGGGGAGTGATTGGCCTGTGCACAACCAATGGACCAGTTATCCTTGCACCTACTGGCGGTACCACTCCCACCTTCGGCAATAATCCGCTCGGTGTTGGTATTCCAGCCAAGTGCCATGCTCCGATCTTGCTTGATGTTGCTATGAGCGTTGCGACACGCGGAAAAATCGGTTTGTCGATTGCAGAGGGCAAGCCCCTGTCGCATGGATGGATTCTCGATCGCCTTGGACGCTCGTCGATAGATCTGGCGGACCTTGCAGCCGGACTCGGCGTTCCAATTGGCGGGCACAAGGGGTATGGTCTGGCTCTCATAATGGAAGTTTTAGCAGGCGTGCTTAGTGGCTCTGGCTTTTGCGCCGACCACGGTCGCGACGCGCTTCACAACAGCACAAAATCGCCCGATTATGGCCATTTCTTCCTGGCAATCGATCCGGCACGGTTTATGCCCACCAGCGAATTTCTGACGCGTGTTGACAGACTCATTGAGCACACGAAAGCCGGCGAATTGGCCGAAGGAGTGTCGGAGATTTTCGTGCCCGGCGAAATGGAAATGCGTGCTCGCGCAAGAAGCTTGGTGGAGGGTGTTCGCATGCGTACTTCTGCCTATCGCGCCCTGCTTGCGTATGCACATGAGGCCGACCTGGCGACGGAGCTGCAGCTCATGCAGTCGCCGATGCACGTATGAGGACGATGGTAATTGGGATGAACGATACGCGCTCACAAATTCCATTTTCTCGCAGCGAACTTGATCTCAATGTTATCGCGCGTTTTGACAAGATCGTATCTCTTCAGCCTTCGCACATAGCGCTGACAGGCAACGGACAATCTTGGACTTACGAACAACTTCAGCGACGGACAATTCAGAGTGCCGAATTGATTCGACAACAACACACAAGCGGAAGTGGATGCGTGGCTTATTTGGTTGACCATTCTCCACTCATGGTCATCATTGCTTTGTCCATTATGCGAGCCGGTAATGCGTTTTTGTGTATTCATCCTGGTATGCCGCTTGCAGCGAAGCAAGAAGTGATTGATGATGCAGCACCAGAATTGCTCTTGTGCGCTGCGCAGCATTTGGAAACTGCACTTACACTTGCTGATGCGTATGGACACTGTTCTGTCCGAATAATCGAAGAAGAGCATGAGGAAACTGCGACTGCGGCAACTCTATTCAATGAGTCAAGCGCAATCGATTGCCATTGGCCCGCCGCCATTTATTACACTTCCGGAAGCACCGGAAAACCGAAAGGCATAGTAAAGAGTCACCGGACCATCCTGCACCGTGCGTGGCTTGCGGCGATTGATGATGGTGTATGCCCTGCAGACCGCCAATCACTTCTCACATTTTCCAGTTTTGCATCCTCTGAGTCCGACATGTTCGGCGCATTGCTCAATGGTGCGGCGATCGAGATGTATGATGCCGCCGATCCGAGACAGATTGATTTTGCCACCTGGATTGACGAGCGGCGTATTACTATCTTGCATCCGCCTGTAGCTTGGTTTCGCCGATATCTTAGCTCTGCAGAGGGGCAAGACCTTCATCCCTCTGTCCGGCTGGTGGCCCTTGCTGGAGATTCGGTCTTGCCTACAGATGTTCAGCACTGGCGCAAGAAGTTCTCAACTGTCTGTGCGTTGCGCCATCGGTTTTCGTCTACGGAAGCTGGGCACATGGCAGTTGCTTGTGTGGAGCCCGATCAAATCCATCAGATTCCGGAGTCCGGTCAACTTCCGCCAGCGCGACCGGTTTGCGACAAGAGTCTTGCGATTGTCGACGAGGCGAATAAGCTGGTGCCTCCTGGTCAGCCAGGCGAGCTAGTGGTGCGAAGTGAGTTTCTTTCAGACGGATACTGGCGGCGCCCCGAGGATACGGCGGTGAAATTCTCCGAACAAGCAGAAGGACGCTCTTTTGCCACCGGTGATCTGGGAATTTTAAATGCCGAAGGCGGCTTTGTGTTTTTGGGGCGGAAGGATGGTCAAGTAAAGATCCGCGGCTATCGTGTCGAAATAGTTGAAATTGAAAAAGCTCTTTTAGACTTGCCTGATGTGAGAGAAGCAGCAGTCGTTTTCGAGCGGCTCAACGGTGAGGCAGAACTTTTTGGATTTGCTGTGTTGAAGCCCGGATCTGAGCTGGACTCAAAAGCACTGAGAAAGATTCTTCTGGATAAATTGCCTCCGTGGAAGGTGCCTGTTGAACTGCATATATTGGAAACATTGCCGCTTACGTTTACTGGAAAGATAGATCGTCAAAAATTGCGCGGCATGATGTCGAGTTTCGAATCGACACCAGAAGAAGCGACGCCTGTGATAGCGAATGAATCAAGCGACGCGACCGTCGAAAGGCTGACACAAATCTGGCAGGATTTATTCCCTCGCACCAGGTTCGGCCCGGACGACGATTTCTTTGAGTTGGGCGGACATTCAATGCTGTGTTTGACTCTTTGCGTGCGAGTTGCCGCGTCATTCAATGTGAATTTGCCCTGGAACAGCCCTTATCAGTATCGAACGATTAGTCGCATGGCGACTCTAATCGATAAATTGCTCGCGAGCGGTTCCTTCGCTGCTCCGACATCGCGAACATTGAAGTTGTTGACGCCGAGCGCCTCCTTCTATCCGCCTGTCTATATTGTGCCCGGCGATCATGGTATAGGCGTTGAGGCAGTTTCTTCCGGTCGGTTCGTCGAACTTTTGTCTCCCGAATTCACCGCCTATGCTCTAGTCGCCAGGAGCGCCGACGGAAAGACCCCTGGTCACAAGAATGTAATTGAAATGGCCGCTGATTACATTGAAGAGATTCGGAAGATTCAACCAACCGGCCCATACATTCTTCTTGGAGGTTGCATTGGTGCGACTGTGGCTTTCGAGATGGCCCGACAGCTGGAGCATTCGCGCGAGAAAGTCTCTCTTTTAATGATCGATGGCAGTTATATGACCAGCACCAGGTTGATTCCGGATTCTCTGCAAAAGTTCGCAACCAGTATGTACCTGAGGCAGTTTCCAGCACTGCTGCGCGCACGAGTGAAAAATCTAGCGAGAGCTTTCAAAAAACTTCAATGGCGGCATAAGGGTCCACATTTTTTGCGTGTAATGCGAACCTTCTACGATGAGATTGAAGCTACTATTCATGCGAAAACAGAGTGGATTGTCTTCACGAGGAAAGAGAGATTTCAATTGCAATACAGAAAGGCGATTCGTAGGTATAGACCTCGTCACTACTCTGGCAACGTCAAGCTTCTTCTTACTGCCGATTATGGAAAAAGACCGATACTAAAAGATTGGCAGCGTGTTGCCGGCGGAGATGTACAAGTTGAGTACCTGGCTTGCAATCACGGTGAGCATCTAAAAGAATACGCCGACCAATGCGCAATGTTTACCAGGCGTTCCTATCAACAAGCACTGGTTGAGCAGCAGTATTGCTCTGCATCGAACGTGAACAGTCTGAGTGACGAGAAAGTTCCTTCGAAAGCAACTGTGCCGATGTAGTCCGTTGCCAGGTCGAAATCGCTAAGTGACCAGCGGCTAACCTCATCTGGATCATGCTCGACTCGAAGCAATCGCGGAATTTCTCCCGGTATCAGCGTAACGTCGAATTTATCCGGTGGAAGTGAGAGACCCATGCCAGTCGCTTTCATGTACGCCTCCTTCCGCGTCCAACACCGCAAAAAGACATTCGCCCGGAGGTCTGCTGGAATAGCTGAATAGACTGAGCGCTCATATGGAGAAAAGGCGTGCGCAACGATATTGTCCATGTCTACTACAGTGCTGACATGTTCGACATCAATTCCCACGTGTTTTTCACTTGTGATGGCAATCACTCCAAGATCGTTAGAATGAGCCATGTTGAACTGCAGAGAAGCGCCTTTCGTTTTGATCGCCGGCTTACAGAATTGGCCATATTCAAACTCTATTTCCGAAGGTTCTGCATTCAAATAGCTGGCAATGATCACTCGAAGAGAAGCACGCGCGGCAACGAAACGACATTGAAGAAGCGCGGTGCTAAACCGCTCTGATTTCGCCCTTTCCTCGCGTGAGAGCAGTGCTTTCAATAGCAGCGTTTTTTGCTCTTGCTGTTGAAGAGAGAATTGCCACATGTGCAAGTCGGACTGTGAGTCGAATGGAATAGTGGAGGGATATTTTAGTTTCCTGTTTGCGTCTGCCAAGCCGCATTTCCCTCAATTCAATCAATGTTGCTGCACAGGGCGTGTAGTTTTTCACGGCAATGCGGGCTTGTCAAGTCGCCCTCGCCCAAAAATCAATAACTTTGGACTGTTTTTTTCGCTTCGGGGTTTCGTAATTCCAC
>JAYRNY010000548.1:0-2302 GCA_041911975.1 bacterium
CGCTGTGTCTCTTTTCCAGGAGGGAACGTTATCGGTCGCACGGCACTTTCTTGCTTACTGGAGTAATTCCCCGTAATTCGTTTCTGGAACCAAATATATAAATAGATCTAAGGATGTGCAGCAGCACTAGCCTCGCGATCGGAATCTGTATTTATCACCTGATGTGCGTTTGCAGGCTTGAACCCAGTCCTGGTCTCGAGCCCGAGCGCATGACAACCGGGGTGGCGGGCGGTCATGCGTTGGCTGTCTACTGAACAGCCATTTTGCCTCTTGGCAGCGGACTCCTACTAATTAAAACTATTGCAGCCCCGAGGCGGCCGATATCGGAGTTTCAAAAGCCTTTCCCGGCAGTGCTTTTGGAACATGAATTAAGCTTTACTGATACCTGAATATAGCTTCAGGAGCGACTCGAGATGCTTGCAGGATCTATTGACTATAATTGTCAGTCGGTCGAAGCGAAGCGTTAATTCTCAGTCTGTAAATAAGTGACACGCGCCGCCTTGCAATCTTTGTCAATCCAATAGGAATCAACAGTCAGTAATGCCTACGCCAGTAGCCGCTTCTTCAAGAGCAAGTGTTGCCGAATCGAATGAGATCTCTCTCGAGCAGTTCTCTTCCAGCTTCGACCATTTGAAAAATGTATCAAAGAGCGAGTCCTTCATTAGCTTCCTGACCAGATCGATTTTGGAAATGACGAACATTAAGTTCGCGCTTGCCAGTTTTGTCGTCAACAATTTGCGTCGCCGTTACCGGCGCTCCGTTTTGGGATTTGCCTGGAGCTTGCTCAATCCACTTTTGACTATGTGTGTGATGACGGCAGTTTTCTCTGTGCTGTTCCACCAAAGTCCGAAGGTTTTTGGAGTGTATGTTTTCACCGGCCTTCTTCCGTGGACATTCTTCTGCGAGTCGGTTTGTGCCGGCAGCGGAGCACTTGCCGGGGCGGAGAGCTTTCTCAAGAAAGTATATATTCCCAAACTATTCTTCCCGATGGTCACTGTCGCCACTGAAGCTGCCAACTTTGGCTTCAGCATTATTGCTTTGTTGATGCTGGCCGCCGTTGCCGGTTTTCAATTCCATTGGACCTGCATTCTTATTGTTCCAGTCACCGTACTGCTATTTTCCTTTGCCTACTTTTGCGCGCTATTCTGTGCGATCACTACCGTTTATTTCCGCGATTTCGCTCACCTATTGAGAGTCGGACTGGGCGCTGTCTTCTACACTGTGCCGATTATTTATCCGATCAGCATGATTCCAGAGCAGTACAGGGCGTTCTATGCATACCATCCCTTCGCTAGATTTGTTGAGCTTTACCGCCTCACCATCTGCGAAGGTAAGGTGCCGTCCCTTGATGTCTGGTTCGCCCCGGTTTGCGTGACGGTATTGGCATTCTTCATGGCTTTCGCCCTGCTCAAAAAGACTGAGCGCGACATCATTTTCCGGTTGTGAGGTTTTGTGGACGCATTAATCGAGATCAAGAACGCTACTTTGCGCTTTCGAATCTATCGAAACCGTACGCCTGCTCTCAAAGAGAAGGTGATTCGTATGCTTTCGCCGCGCAAGTCTGCTAAAGACGAGATTATCGAGTTTGACGCTTTGAAGAATCTCAATCTCAGCATCAAGGGCGGAGATCGCCTGGGGATCATTGGATTGAACGGCGCCGGCAAGTCCACTTTGCTCAAAATGATCGTCGGCATTTACCCTCCCCAGCAGGGCTCGGTCCATGTCCGAGGCAAAGTGACCCCTTTGATTGAACTGGGCACCGGCTTCGATCATGAATTGAGGGGAAGAGAAAATATATATCTGAACGGCGCTCTGCTGGGGCGTTCGTACAAGCAAATGAGAGCCCTGGAAGAAGCGATCATCGATTTTTCCGGATTGGAAGACAAAATCGACATGCCGATCAAATACTACTCATCCGGCATGATGGGGCGCCTTGCATTTTCGATCGCAACTATCATGGAGCCTGAGATCTTGCTTGTGGACGAGGTTTTCTCGACTGGAGATGTTCAGTTTGTCGAGAAAGCCAAAGCGCGAATGGAGCAATTGATTTCCAAATCATCGATTGTTTGTATTGTTTCTCACAGCATGGAACACATTGTTCAATTTTGTAATCGTGTAATTGTATTGAACAAAGGCGTCATTGTCGGAGAAGGCGATCCGAAGGACATGATCGCCCTCTATCGCCAGGAAATTGCCAAGGTCACGGCTCAGTCCGCGCCTGCTTCTGCCGCACCGGCTAAGCCTGCTGTTGCACCCGCTCTCACCACATAGGCCAAATGTCCAACGTGCCGAAAATCCTTGC
>JAYRNY010000549.1:0-3451 GCA_041911975.1 bacterium
CAAGTGCAGTTGCATCCGGTCGCATGGCGTTGAAAGATGCACAGGACTTCCGAGTTGAAATCGATAGAATTGCCGCGCAGGAAGCGTCCTATCGTCAGTCTGGTGGAGGCGTTAGCATAAGTGAAACGCAAATGCTTCTGAATGATCTGGATAGACTGCAAGCTACTGTCGATGCTCGCTTGAAAGATCGCAAACCCGTATGGAGCGGACTCGATGCGCGCCGCAATGAGATCTTTGCGCACATCTCCAGTCTGGAGCAAGGCAAGAAATTGACTGGTGCAGAAGCATCCAGATTTAAAGCCGAGTTGAGCCGTATCACTCAAGCACAAGCTGCTTTCAGTGCCTCGGGTGGTGCTATTGATCTGGCGGAGACCGTTTCGTTGGTAAACGATCTCGATCTGCTCAAGCGCCGTATCGACAGTAGAGGTGGCATAGTCAGCACCAATCTTGCCTGGGATGATATCGACGGACGTCAGGCTGATCTTGAGAGAAGAATCAATAAGGCTCTGGTGCGCAGAGTAATCACAAAGCCCGAAGCTAATAGAATGATGGCTGAATTCGGCAAGATAACTCAAGCCGAAGCGATCTTCAAAGCCAACGACGGCTCACTCAGCTACTTCGAAAAAATGGCCCTCGCCGGTCAGCTCGATAAGCTGAACCGGATTGTTCCTCAGGAATAGACAAGTTCTTTTCTTGCGTACAGGCAATCCGAAATATTTAGATCTTTAGGATTGGGTGGCTGCATTGAAAGCAGACGCTGGTGAGCCTTTTACTTTTTTGTCGATCTCCAAATTTTCCACCCAAAAGTTCGCGTGCCGCCAGTACCGGGTTTGAAGGCGCGCATGTATTGCGAAAAATTGAAAAGTTTCGGAATGAGGCAGCATTCGAATTTTCGAATTAGTCGGCAGCAGCGCGGCGACGTTTTTCGGATTGTAGGATGCGTTTGCGCATGCGCACTGATTGTGGTGTCACTTCCATCAGCTCATCGGGCTCGATGTACTCGAGGCATTTTTCCAGATTCATTTCCATCGGTGCTTGCAGAGTCACCAGCACATCGCTGTTCGAGCTGCGCATGTTGGTGAGTTTCTTCATTTTGCAAACATTGATGTCCAGGTCTTGCGAGCGAGTGTTTTCACCCACGACCATGCCTGCATAGACTCTGGTGCCGGGCGTGATGAAGTAGACTCCGCGGTCTTCCGCTTGGGCCAGAGCGTAGGCTGTGGCGACGCCTTCTTCCCAGGCAACCAGTACTCCATTGCGCTGGCGGGCGATTTCGCCGCACCATTCGCGATATTCGCTGAATGCATGGTTCATGACACCGTTGCCTTTGGTGAGGCGTAGGAATTCGCTGCGGAATCCGATCAATCCTCTTGTAGGAATGACGAATTCGAGAAGCGATTGATTACCTTCTACTTTCATATTGAGCAATTCTGCTTTGCGCGGTCCGAGCTCTTGCATGACAGCACCGGTGAAATCCTCAGGCACATCGATGAAGAGTCTTTCGAACGGCTCGTGGTCTTTGCCTTTGATTTGTTTGATGATTACTTCCGGTCTGGATACTGCAAATTCGTATCCTTCTCTGCGCATTGTTTCGATCAAAATGCCCAGGTGAAGTTCGCCGCGACCGCTGACGATAAATGTATCGGTGCTGTCGGTTTCATCCACGCGCAAGCTGACGTTCGTTTCCAGTTCGTGGAACAAGCGTGCCTTGATTTGACGCGAGGTGACGAATTTGCCTTCTTGTCCGGCAAACGGGCTGTCGTTGACGATGAACGCCATCTTCATGGTCGGCTCGTCGATTTTGATGCGCGAAAGAGCGGTCGAAACATCGGGGTTGCCGATGGTGTCGCCGACGTTTGCTGTGGCAAAACCGGCGATGGCGACCATCTGTCCTGCTTGCGCTTCGGCAGTCTCGATGCGCTTCAGTCCGTGGAAGGTGAAGAGCTTTGAGATCTTGCCTCTAACAACAGAACCATCTTCCTTCATTAGGGCGACTTGCTCACCGTCTTTTACGCGTCCGTTGTAGACGCGACCGATGACGATACGTCCGAGGTAGTCGTTGTAGTCGAGGATGGTCACTTGCATTTGCAAGGGCTCTTCCGGGTTGCCTACGGGCGGCGGGCAGTGCTCGACCATTAGATCCAGCAGCGGAATGAGGTTTTTGCCTTCCACTTCCGGATCTTTGGTGGCGATGCCTCTGACGCCGGAGGCGAAGATATAAGGGAAGTCGAGCTGGTCGTGATTGGCGCCGAGTTCGACGAACAAATCAAATACTTTGTCGACCGCTACATGCGGGTCGATGTTGGGGCGGTCGATCTTATTGATGACGACAATCGGGCGCAGTCCGCGCTCAAGGGCTTTTCTCAGCACAAAGCGGGTTTGCGGCATCGGGCCTTCGCCGGCGTCCACAACCAGAAGGGCGCTGTCGACCATACCGAGGATGCGCTCCACTTCGCCGCCAAAGTCGGCGTGTCCGGGCGTGTCGACGATGTTTATCAGAAACTCTTTGTACTTGACCGCGGTAGTTTTCGCCAGGATTGTGATGCCGCGCTCACGCTCCAGATCATTGGAGTCCATGACGCAGTCGACGACTTCCTGGTTTTCACGAAATACGCCTGTCTGGCGCAGGAATCCGTCTACCAGAGTGGTTTTGCCGTGGTCGACGTGAGCGATGATGGCGATATTGCGAATATGCGCCATCGCTTCACACATTTGCGCTTCAGTTACGGCGGAGGCCTGCTCTTGTGCGCCTTGCGTGTTATCGACTGATTGGGTTTCGGGTTTTTCCATGGTTGCTGAGTTCATGTTTCCTGTCTTTTGATATCACGGCAATCCCGCAAATATCTGTTGTTCTCGGTGTATTCTGTTTAAGGGTTATGTTGATTCGGCTTTGCGTAACTGGAGTATCGGGCTTTGTCCGGTTTATCTGACTTTGAAGATGGTGTAGAGGGGATAGAAACTGTCCCGTCCAATGGGACTGTCGGCACTGTAATTCGCAGTCATGCCGGCGGGTATCTCGTGCACCTGCCCGACTCGGACATGAGCCTTCTGTGCCAGGCGCGCGGGCGGCTGAAGAAGGAGCGCGTCTCCATCGTCACTGGAGACCGGGTCACTCTCGATGATGTCGATCCTGAGAAGGGGACCGGCGTCATCACGAGTCGTCTGGAAAGAGAAAATCTTCTCAGTCGGCCACTACTCGCCAACGTAGACCAGGTGATCATTGTACAGGCCATACATCAGCCCGATTGGAACGCCCTGGTGTGCGATCGCTATCTAGTGCATTTCCAGCTTGAGGTGCGGGATTCGCTACCTATTCTTTGCTTCAATAAGAGCGATCTGGCGTCCGAAGACGACAAGAAGGCTTTACGAAGTATTTATGAACCGCTTGGCTACTTGGTTACAATTGTCTCTGCCGCCACGGGCGAAGGGCTTGACGGGCTGGCGAATTTGC
>JAYRNY010000550.1:0-2191 GCA_041911975.1 bacterium
ACTGTATCCACCGTCTACAACACATTGACGCGAACCAATGAAGCGCAAAAAACTGCCTCGCGCGCTCTTTATGCCAACAAGGAAAATCCGCTGGACAGCATTAAACCCGATGCCATCAAGCAAGGAATGATTGGTGATTGCTATTTCGAAGCAGCAGTAGCATCGCTGGCAGCAGTGGATCCCGCAGCCATTCAAAAAATGACTACTGATAACGGCGATGGCACCTATACGGTCATTTTCCCCGGCAACACCGACGAACCGATCACTATCAAGGCGCCTACAGAAGTGGAACTGGGTCTTTTCAATCAAGGCAGTCCGGACGGGACCTGGGCTTCTGTTCTCGAAAAAGCCTATGGCGAATATTGCAATGCGCACTGGTATCGCCGTGGACCGAGAAACTTGTTTGGTGGTGACACGCCGACTGAAGGTGCTGACGGCGGCGAACTCCGCTCTGGTCATGCCATGGGACTTTTAACCGGACGCGACAGAGATACCGACTGGTTCACCTTCTCATCGCAGTCGGAAATCGCCGAAAAACTGAACGCCGCATTGAACGGTCCCCACAAGCATCCAGTCATCGCGGGAATTAGAAACTTCGTCTTCAGCGACGAGACTGCTGATGGATTTACAGACGCCCATGTTTACAGCGTTTTAGCCTTTGATCCCAGTGGACAGGATGGCGGCACTGTCACCATCAGAAACCCCTGGGGCGACGGTCAGAACACCACGCGAGGAACCATCAAGATAAGCGTCAAGCAATTCGAGAAGAATTTCTCTAACGCTACATACTCTGAATAAGCCAGTTTAGAAAGAGCCGGGCGGCCTCGAACGCCTGCCCAGGCCGCTTTCGCTTGTGCCTCTATGCCCAACCCTGGAACGCTTTTAGCGATTTAATCTTGACTTGACGAACTTGTCTGGTTTGGCGTCTGAGACAGCGCCTGTTTGTCTGCAGAGTTTCAAAATTGGGCTGAAAAACCCCGGGGGAAAGCCATGAAAGGCCGGCTGGTGTTGGCTTTCTGGTTTTCAAGATTTTTTAAAACTTGCGTTGTTATTGTGAGTGCGTTCCTCCCCCATTGCAAACCCCAAGAGTCGGACAGCTGATTGATTCGGCTGCAGCTCTGCCACGTTACTAAACTGCACCCAAAGGAATTACCAAATGCCTCAGCCAGCAACAGAAAGAGTAGAAGCAGCTCAATCTACTGAATCTCGAGTATCAACTGTTTCAGTCCAGATCAATCAAACTGAAAACAGGCAACTCAATCAGGTTACTGAAAGTCAATCGGCGCAGTTGAAGGCAGCAGGAATTTTGCCTGAATTGGCAATTTCAGGTGGTACTGAATTGGATTACGTGAAGAATCACTTCAAAGATTTGGATAAGTCTAATGATGGTCATGTGACAAAAGAAGAAATCGCTGACTATATCAAGGCGCATAAGGACTTGAAACCGGAAGAGTTGGAAGCTCTCAACAAATTCTCCAAAAATCTCGACACGATCGCTAAAGCGAAGATGGATGGCGTCAATGCCGGCGGAAGAAGCGGCTACCGTGAAGGCGGAGCAACTCTAGACGATATCGAAATAACGAATGCAAGAATGAAAGCAGAAGATTATGCTCAGAAGAATTTCGACAAACTGGACGGCAACGGCGATGGCAGCGTATCGGCAGATGAAATCAATGCTTACAAGAAAGCCAACGAAGGCAAATTGAGCGAAGCAGATAAGAAGAATTTGGATCTCCTTGCGAAGAACGCAGATGCACTCGCCAAAATGCATGACGACGAAGGACGCTGGTTCAGCAGCGATCGCAACGGCTTCACTCGTCATGACCTGGTCGAAGCTCGCCAGCAAGAAGGTAATCAATCATTCAAGATTGCTGATCGCGACTATAAACATTCTAGTGAACAACCCGGCGAAAAGCCTGGTCAAACGCCCGAGCCCGGTAAGAGAGCAGGCGAAAATCCCGCGGCAGGCGATCATGAATACACGATCAAGCCAGGCGATTCATTCTGGAAAATTGCCAAGGACAATCTGCGCGCTCAAAACGGCCATGAACCGAGCAATGCAGAAGTCGTTAAAGCCATGAACGAACTGGCGAAAGCCAATGGCATGAAACTTACCGATGTAATTCATCCGGGACAAAAACTGAGAGTCCCAGGACCGGAGCATGGTGCACCGGAGAGCGCAGGGCCGAAG
>JAYRNY010000551.1:0-7573 GCA_041911975.1 bacterium
GAACTTTTTATCCGTCTTCAGACAGCGGCTGGCCGAACTGCAAGAGATAGCCGTTTAAATCGTAGATGCCGAATTCGCGCATTCCATAGTCCATATCATCGGGCGGATAGCACACATTCACATCTTCGTTCTTGCTGATTTTCTTCCACATCGAGTCAACCTTATCGGTGCGGAAATATATGGAGCCGGTGAATTCAGGTTCTTCGAAATCCCAGCCTTCATACGGAAGCGCAAACATGATCGAGATACCGTCACGTGTAACCTGCGCCCAGTGTCCGTCCGGCTCAAGCGCATCACACTTGAATCCGAGCGTTTCAACGTAATACTCAACTGCGTCCGTCAAGTCCGGCACCCACAGCATGGGCACACAACCTGTCAGTTTCGCTCCGCGCGGCATCCCTTGGCCTCCGATTCCAAAGTGCATAATAATACAATGCCGGCTTACAGCTTCCGCAAAGCCGGATCCATCTCATAGTCAAGCTCGTGCGCCTTTTCCAGGTCTTTCTTGGCAAGATCCATCTTGCCTTGAAGTTTGTAAACCTCAGCGCGCCCGTAATATCCCTTGCTTACGCTAGGGTAATTTTGAATGAGGATATTGAACTGTTCGAGTGCTTCTTTATCTTGCTTCGACTTTATGTACAACTCGCCAAGCGTGCCTCTATTTTCAATTTCCAGGCGCAATAATGCTTTAGTCTTGAATTCGAGACATTTCTTGTAGTCGGCAGCCGCCAACTTGTACTCCTTGAGGCACGCATAATTTCGCCCTCTAGAGCGATAAGCACCGCCATCCTTAGGATCGATTTTCAACGCTCGAGTGTAGTCGGCGACCGCTTGTTTGTACTGCGCATTTTTGAAATATAAGTAACCACGATCGCGATACAATCCTGCTTCTGCCGGTTGCAGCTCAATCGCCGTGGTCATGTCTTTGATCGCCTCCGGAAGCAGATTCAAATCGCGATAACCTTCGGACCGCAGTTGATAAGTCCGATGCTTAGCCGGATTGAGCTTTATTGCGGCAGTCAAATCTTCGATCGACTTTTCCAGCTCCATCATTTTTGTGTGCTCTCGTGCAGATTTTATGAGCGCTTGATACTTCTGCTCATCATATGCATAACAGGATTGAGAAAGAACACATGCAATTACAACTGAACAAAATGCTGCAAGAATGCGAAACTTGCGGATCATTTTACGTTGAGTTTTGGAACAGCCGTTATGCCTGGCACTTCAAACGACGCAAGAAATGCGTCTGCCTGAGGCGATTTCACCCATGCTTCCCTGCCAACTATCTTGACGATATACATACGCCTTCCGGCCAGATAACAATTCAACCGAAAGCGCTTTTCGGGCTTTGCTCCATCCGCAATAAGTCCTTCAAATTCACGAAATTGATAGCCGAATTTCGCGTGCGCCCTGAGCGTTTGCATTTTTCCCTGGATTTTGTCGATATAGGCAAGGCTTTGCTTCTGAATCACCGCAGATTGAGTCTTTGCGTCATATGGGGGACTCGTCAGCGTCGGTACATCCGCGTAGGAGACAGCCCATGTGCCCTGTTTATCCGTTTCCTCCAGTGACGAATACTTAGCACCGTCCAGCTCGAATTGCGCGCCTTTGTCCGGCTTTCCGCGCATTAACACTGAGTAGAATGCGTGAATGTCCACGTACCTCTCGAGCCCTGGAAAAGTCACGCTACTGGGATCGACTATTGAGGCAGGTTTGGATGCAGCGCTGTTGGAATTTTGCGCAGCAGAACCGGAACCCGGAGCCGCATGAGCCGGCCAAGAAAAAAACGATGAAAAGACAGCTAAAATTCCTGCCAACAGCCTTAAGAACATAATTATTCTCCCTCAGAGGCATCATATACAACTTTGCAGCAAGGCCGCGACCCTTAGTGACCGTTTCCAAACAGTTACTGCAAATAGTTATGCTACCTGGCGTAGTATCTACAGGCAAAAGCGGCCTGGAGTAAATATCTCCAGACCGTTTAAACAGCCAACGCTGCGGTTCTACGTGCGCTACTCAGGAATGGGGAAGTAACAATTCCTTCTCCTCGTTATCGTAAATGTAAGCTGGCCCGAAGTCCTTGAAATCAGGCAAGGCATCACGCAGAGGCATCTCCAGTCGAGTCTTCGAAATGTGCTCGGACTCGCCTGCCCCACCGCTTCGCCTCGAGAGCAAATCGCCCATTTCATCATATTCTTCTATCTGCACTATCTGCAAAGAACTACCGTTGAGCACATTTACAATCTTGCCCTTGGCGGAAACATACTCGACTTGCGCGGGATACCTGCCGTCACGAGACATCTGAATGGTTCGAAACACCTTCCTGTCAGCGCCGAACTCTTCCACCACATTCAAGGTTTCTCGAATCACACCGCCTGTACCTCGGTGGTCTCTCCACTCCTGCCTGAAGATTCCCTGCGCATCAATGGCGCTGACGTGCAGGACTCCTGCCAATTTTTGACTGTGCTGAACGAGAACCCCACGATCATCATAGTAATCAGCTTGAAACAGAAGGCGGTCGCGATCGTAGATTACATGAATCTTTTCACCATCTTCACCATAAACGGTTCCGCGTTCCTCGCCTATCTTATTGCGGAAATATGAGGCGGTCCGTTTTTCGCTGGCATTGAAGATAATGATGTGCAGCTCAGCATCTTCAGAACTGATCTGCGCAGCCAAGGTGCCATTGAGACGAAAAAACCTTTCGACAACGAATCTCTTTTTTCGATCGAACTTGCGATTACGTTCGACTGTGAGTCCATCGTCAAAGTAGTAATTAGCCTCGTAAGTGCCGTCCTCAAGCTCCCTACCGCTCCGCTCCAATGTGCCGTCCAATCTGTAGACATCGTGGCTGACGAAGGTTGTCCCGTCTCTCTGGAAGGAAGCGCGACTGCGAATCCGGCGAATGCCGGTTTCACTTTGGGCAGGGTAATACTTAATGCTTTCACGTTTTGCACCGGTATCCCAGTACTCGATTTCTTCCGTGACTCCATTGCGATAGTCCACATCCGAATGCTTTTTGGTGAGTCCATCCGGCAAATAATAATCAACCTGGCGAACTCTCTCATCTGGATATTGAGGCAAAGAAAGACGCACTTGCGTCTTTGCTGGAAACGGGACCTTACGCAGCTCTCGTGAAGATTCAGAACATGAGCAAAATATGACAGTCATTAAGACGAGCAAACAATATCTGTACAACATTGACGACGCATCGCATGCATTCATCGACTTTCCTTTCTAAAATTGGTGAGCTTTACAGCTCGACGAGCGAGCCAAACTCTTTAATGGCGTAAAAGTAAAACGTGTTGTACCGCTCTGCCCAAGCCAGAATTCAAATACATATCTCGAGCTCGAGTGCTTGATTTGGTCAAATCACCGATATGAAGAGCAGTGCATTTATTTCAACTCTAGACTGATGAATAGAGACACCCGACATCAAGTCATTGCACTGCATCCGCCGATGCGGAAGAGAATTACAGGTAAGCCGGTTGCACCATTGGTAATACCGGCTACACAAAGGCTCTTTATACAACTTACATTATGTATACACTCACGTGAACTGAGAAAGCGGAGATGACTGGAGCTAGCGCAAGTCTTATAAACTCATGCTTTTCGCGCCCAGGTACACCGCACAGCAAAGGCACCGAGGGCACTACATTTAACACCAAAGAAAGCGCAAGCATGCTCAGGTAAAACTCCCGGCTCGCGCGACGCTCCTGATGGAGAGTATTCGTGCCGGGAGTTTTGCTTTTGAGAGGTTGTCTTAGTTTTTGAGCGGGTGAAATGATGTTTTGCAGCTCAACGTCTAAACGTCGCAGCGGAGCATATTTCGTACAAATCCCTCATTGCTTTTGGAGCAGCGAGGATCTTCGGAAGAAAGATGCTTCTGCACGTCCTTCCTCTGTTCATTGAGCATCGATTCCTGCAGCTCAGTGCCGGCAACCTGCATGCTGTCTATGCACATTTTGGTAGAGTTCAAAACACTCCGGCCAGCGAGCTCGCGCTCTTGCAATGTGCTGGCGGAAGAGAGCCTTCGCCCTTTCAGATCAGCCAGTTCGCAAGTGGCGTCAACAAACTGGCGAGCATCGCACAATCTGCTGCGCTTGTATTCAAGAGAGCGAAGAATCGAAAAACCAAAGAGCGTAACCCCAAATCCTTTAACTTCGCTCGCGCAGTCGAGCTGGCTGTCATCTTCCGTCCGCGCCTTAATCCACGAGAGTTGAGCAACGGGCTTTGCGTCACTGACTGCTCTCTTCTCATCGAAAACAGGAAGATCTTCCAGATATCCAGCCCTGGATTGATATTCGCGCTCAACTTGCAGAACGGCTGCCATTGAGGCATTTTGCAGCGCCTCTATGTTCTGCGCCTTCCCTGTATTCGGCGTATCTTGCGGAGGTTCCTCTTCGGTTTTCCGAGCAAGAAAGCCTGCATCTTGTAACAGATGCAGATTGCTTTCTTGCCCGACCCTTCCGTGCAAAACATCAAGCTCATTCGTTTTGAGATCCATCAGAGCAGCCCTCTATTTTTTGAACTTCTCTGGATAAAGTTGATTTACTCTATCGATCTGTCTCTGCTCGAATTTCTTCAATTCTTCATTGGTGACAAATTCACCAGTATCTATCGACTTTTGAGACACGGGACCTGCTTCAATCTCGCCACCACCGGTAGTGATGCAGCTCTTGGATGCAGCAAGCATGTGAGTGCTCGCATATGTTCTCGCCATCTCCGTAAGTCCGGCAGCCATAAGCCTGTCAAACTGTTTGCCAACAACCTCAAGCCCGGCGCAATTAGCTTCCGTCTGCTGCATCTGCCTGTACTTCTCGCTCTCTTCTTGATGACTGAAGCCGGCGCACAGCACACCGGGGGCGCACAAGCTCATGCTCGTTCCTTCCTTTACTGACTGATTTCCAATCACGGGTGCCACTTGCATGTTGTCATAGACAGTAGTCTTCTCACTTATGCTCGCGCCACCGGAATTGGACGCAGAACTGGAATCGGCGGACTGATCGCCGGTAACAACATTGGACTCTTGCTTTTGCGATTGCTTACCACTGCTGTATGCCGTCGATTTCACGTCGACATCTTGATTCGCATGCACGTTTAGCGATTGAGAAAGACTCTGAGCGGCTTCATGCTTATCGTGCTCATAGTTGGAAGGTGAATGATGATCTCCCTTCCATCCGTATTCGTTCGTTGCCAGCATTGTCATCCTGCTTCTCCTTCTGTAGAAACGCAGGCAGTCCTGATTTACAGCATTAAATCAAGATTCAACGCCGACTCACGGTTGCTCTGCTTGCCCCATATTCCAACGCCGCAGTGTCAAAGTTGTGTCGCTGATGCCTGCGAGGATTCCGGCGCGCTCGGGACAAGAAATTTGAATGTGCTTCCTTGAGATTCCACACTCTCAGCCCAAATCTTTCCACCGTGCAATTCCACTATTGCTTTGCAAATAGCCAGACCCAGACCCGATCCGCCCTTTTCTCGAGCATCTGCATCTTCCACCTGTTGGAAGCGATCAAATATCGATGAAAGCATATTGCTTGGAATGCCGCGCCCAAAATCCCGCACGCTTACTTCAACGTATTCACCCGATACGACCGCCGACAGCTCTATCTTGGCTCCTTGCTTGGAAAATTTCACGGCGTTGCTGACTAGATTCACAAGCACCTGAGCGATCCTATCTGGGTCTGCAAAAACCTCCAGAGTCGAGTCATCAGTGACCAGCTCGATGGACTTCTCTGCAAGCAGTCCCTCAACAGTGTGCGAGCAAAGTTCATACAGCTCGTTAACAAGGATCAGCGAACATTCCATTCGCATCATGCCGGTCTTTATTTTCTCGATGTCGAGAAGATCATTTATCAACAACATCATACGAGTGGTGGCAACGCCAACGCGCTTCAGCATCTTTCCTGCATCAGCGGAAATATCTCCCACCATGCCGGACGACATCATTTCAACCGTGTGCCTGATAGCGGTTATGGGAGTGCGCAGGTCGTGAGTGACCATGGCAATCACTTCTTGACGCAATCGCTCCGCTTCATTTCTTTCGGTAATGTCGTGAAGAACACAAAACAATGCTTGCTCACGCTCAGACCAGCGCGTGGACCAGAGAAGATCGACAAGACGCCCATCGCTTTTCAGCATTCTGCCTTCAAACTGCTGCGACGCAGCCCCTCTGCTGGCTTGCTCTACGGACTTCAATACTTCAGGGACGTCCTCTTTTGCGACAAGGTCAATGTAAAAGCGCCCCATCAAGGAGTCCGGCTCATAACCGAGCACTGAAAGCGAAGCTTGATTCATGGCCGCTATTCGACCGGATTTATCTATTGAACAAATCACATCGCGGGCGTTTTCCAAAACCGCCCTTTCCCTGTGCGTTGATTCCTCCAACGCCAGCGCCATGGCATGAAACGCTCTGTCTACATCGGCAATTTCATCGTTGCCGGACATTGGGGCAGGCAGAGCCTCGCTGCGCCCGACGCGCAATGCGTTTGCTCCCAGATGTGCCAAACGTCTCGTAAAACCGCGAGTGACTAATGCAGCCAAAAGAACAGACAGGGCTATACTGCCGCAGACTATCACCGTCAAAACTATTTTGACTTGCTCCCTGTAACGATTTTCAAGCTCTCTTGATTCGCCCTGCTGCCCCTTTGCTGCTTTGCTCAAGTCGATGAGCTCACGCGAAATCATCGCGCGCACAACGTATTTCATTTGCTTTCTTATTCGCGTGCAACGCTCACTGTCATGGGCCTCCATCGCCTGCCCAAATTCTTTCACCATTGCGGTCGCTTGCTGAAAGGCCTGATGCGACTTGAGAACCACAGCATGCTGTCTGGCGTCGCCCGCCGTTAGATCTTCCAAATGCTTTAGCTGTCCGCTTATGGAAATTTCCTGGTCGACGGCGACTCCGCTGAAATCGCCTGACTTTTCCATTTCCTTGAAGTTGATCCCGCCGATAATCTGATACAGTTCCTTGACAAGAGAATTGGTTGTATCGCTTATGTCGCGAAGATGCTCGGCTTGCCGTGCCGCCTGCTCGGCCCTGGAAGAGCAGTCGGAGAGAAACCCAAGGGAGGCCAGCTCGAACAGAAGCGGGACCGCTATCAGAGCTACCCCCTTCTGTGTAATTGAAAGCCGAAAACTCATTTATGCAATGCCTTGCGCTTATAATCTTTCAGTCAACTGAGTACCGTAACCGCTCGACCTTCATATGCCGAAGATTCTATTAGTTGAGGATGATTCCGATATCCAATTAACTATATCCAAATGCCTGTCCGCGGAGAATTATACGGTCGAGATAGTCGCAAGCGGTGAAGAAGGTTTGGAACGCCTGCAGTGCTTTGAATATGACGTGATCGTGCTTGATTTGAAGCTGCCCGGCATCAGTGGAACAGATGTCTGCCGGCACTTTCGCAAAAGCGGAGGCAACACGCCCGTCATAATGCTGACCGGAAAAAACACCATTGATGATAAGGAAAGCGGGCTGGATTCCGGAGCCGACGATTACCTGACAAAACCCTTTGATATTCGCGAACTGCTCGCCCGCCTTCGAGCCATCCTGAGACGCCCTGCC
>JAYRNY010000552.1:0-5185 GCA_041911975.1 bacterium
GACCGCGTGAGCTTTTTTGAGAACAATGCAATTTACAACTTCCCAGAAGGCAAGGAAGTGAAGGTATTCTACAATCCAAAGAATGTCGAGGATGCGTGTCTAGTTCATGGCGTCAGCAAGGAAGCAACGTGGAAGTTTTTCTTCTACAGCTTTGCAATTCTGATTGGACTCTATGCATCGGCACAGTTGTGGTTCACCTATTGGTTCGTCAACCTCGACAAGAATAAATCCTCCACTGATGGAGAGCGCCTTGCAGGATACATCGTCGCAGGAACTCTGGGGAACCTGTAGTAGTTTCATTGCCATTGCTTCTGGTCTGATTCCGTTCTTTTAGAGGACTGGACCGCTTTTGTGGTCAAGTCGGACTTTTTCTGTTTTCTTCTATCGATTTTTCAATTACTTTATGCAGCATGTCGCTGCTTGCCTTATAGACGACCCCCACCGCAATGACACAGATGATCGCGATGATAATCAGTAGTTTCGGCTCAGGAAATGGGCTCTTGAGATTGCTCATAGATGTCTTATTCCCAGTATGCGAACCGCTAGCGCTACTGGCGCGTCGGCGGCTCGCCGACGCAGGGCGGCATGTAAGCCGCCCCTACAATTGGGGAAGGTTGCCGCATACGAATGAGGTTGATTGCCGCCCTACGCATACAGAAGCGCTACTGTTGGGAAACCGACTTTGCTTTTTCGAATACCTTGGCCAGTTTTTCAAAATCGTTTGCATCGAGTGCGCTGGATGCGAGGTTGAGCTGTTTCACCAGATCCTGAATCGCTGCTTGCAGTTCTTCTTTGTTTTGATTGAAAAGGTCCAGCCACATCTCCGGCGGGCTTTCCATAAGCCGTGCCAGTTGCTTGAAGGCTGGACCATGCAATTGCAGTTCGTGCTCGGTCACGTTTCTGTCCGCGATTGAAGTGCCCAGTGCGACGGCTATCAATTGGACCAGGTGGCTGGTGCGGGCGAGCACTTTGTCGTGTGATGCCGGCGATGTTTCGACTGGCTTGAGACCGAGACCCTCAAGCCAGCGTCTAAATCGTTTTACCGACATTTGCGATGACTTGGCGGTTGGTGTCAGACAGAAGACTGCGCCGTCGGTTGACACTGCCGATGATGCATCCAGTCCGGACTTTTGCGAACCCAAAAGTGGATGCCCGCCGATGAAGTCCGCACCGTTGAGGTCCAGATCTTCAGCCACAGAGCAGATTTCTCGCTTGGTCGACGTGACATCTACGACCAACTGGCGGCGCGAAAGTTTGGGAGCAATTGTCTCCAGCAGTTCGATATTCCTTTTCGGAGGAGCTGCCAGGATTATGAGCGAGGATCTTTCTGCTGCACTTGCTGCCTTTGTTTCCGCGCAGTCTATGAGCCCGTCGCCAAGCGCTTTTTGCAGCACTTCGGGGGAGTCGACGGCGGTGATATTTGTTTTCGGAGAGTGCTTGCGGATCAGCCGGGCGATCGTGCCGCCGATAAGACCGAGCCCGATGATAGTCACTGATGGGAAATAACGTTGGGGATTGCGGGTCTGCGCGAGCGCGGTTTCAGACGAGCTTGAGCTCGATTCTTGCTCTATTTCTGAGTTTGCGTTCGAACCCGCTTGTGCTTTTGGGCTTGTGGTCTCGCTTATTTTTTCTTGCAGTCCGCGGCTGCCGGACAGCAAGGTCGTGTAGATTTCGACCAGTTGGGCGGCGATGACGGGGTCTGTGGCAATGGAGGCGACGCGGCTGAGTACCTCCTGCTCGCGTTTGCCATCCAAAACCGGCTTGTTCATGCGCTTTTTCTCTTCGCCAATTTCTTTGCAAAGCATGAGCCGCTCGTTGATCAGGCTGGCGATCAACTCATCGAGTTCATCAATTCGCGCTCTTGATTCTTCCAATTTCGTAATTGGCTTTCGCCAATTGATAATGCCATCGATGTCGTTCTCTAATTCTAAATGCATTGACATTACCCCCTGGCTGCTTTGCGAGCTATGCGGCTACGCAGGGTGACTTGGGAGCCAATGCCTTGAACGACGGTGATCTGTCTTTTCTTCTCAACATCACCGGCAACCGAGCGACCGACTGCAGCAGCGATGGGCTTGATGGACTCGACCAGCTCGACCATGTCTTCCAGGGACAGGGCCTGGCGGGCATCCGAGACGGATTTTTCCGGTTCTGGGTGGCATTCGATGATGAGACCGTCGGCTCCGCAGGCGATAGCGGCGCGGGCGAGGTCGGCTACCAATTCGCGCTTTCCGGCTGCGTGGCTGGGATCTACGATTACGGGCAAATGCGTCAATTGCTTGAGAGCGACGACGGCGCCCAGGTCGAGCACGTTTCTGGTGAATGTGTCGAAGCTGCGGATGCCGCGCTCGCAAAGGACGACGTTGGGATTGCCATGGGCCATGATGTATTCGGCTGCCAGAAGCATCTCTTCGATGGTGGCGGAGAGCCCGCGCTTAAGCAAAATTGGCTTGTTGACTTTGCCCAGAGCTTTGAGCAGTTCGAAGTTTTGCATGTTGCGGCTGCCTATTTGCAGCATGTCTGCCTTTTCGGCGCAGGCGGCAATTTGCTCGACGGACATTACTTCGGTGACGGTGGGCAAGCCATGCTTTTGGCTCATGGATTGGAGGATGTCCAGCCCTTCTTCGCCCAGCCCCTGGAAGGCATATGGGGAGGTGCGTGGTTTGTGTACGCCGCCACGAATAGCGCTGACAGAGCCTTTCAGCTTCCCAGCGACGATTTCCATTTGCTCGGGGTTTTCTACTGTGCATGGTCCGCCGATGATGACCACCGGTTTGCCGCCCACTTTGACGTTGTCGCCGATTGTCACTTCGGTGGTCTGACAGCCTTCGGCTCTGGCGGCTAATTTGATTTGGTTGCTAATCTCGCTCACTTTTGAATTCCTCGTGTGAAATAGTGAACCCGGGCTCTGTGTCCTCCCGGGCTCTTCAGGTAACTGTTTTGGTGCACTTAACGTGCCAGCTCAAACCTGCCCGGGCGTTCCCCCTGCAAAAAAGAAGAAGTACCAGTAGTAAGCAGTCGATGGGCATTGAGTCTTGGCAGACTCGACGCTGGGGAGGGTTAGATTGTGGGTTTTATCGGAGTTCATTTTCATCAGTCTCTTAAACAAAAACCGCAGACCTTGTTGATCTGCGGTTCACCAGTTGGGACAAAGTAAGCTATCTCACCCCTGGCGAACCTCTAAGTACCAAAAATAAAAACCAAAATTACTCACGTTTCTTTTCTCTCTTAATGCCTGGGCTGGCGCCTCGGCGTTCCAATGCACTCATACTATGTGCTAACCGACGATGTGTCAATCGAAAAGTGTCCGCTTATTCCACGCGAGTTTGCAAAAAATTACAAGGGCGTGGCTGAAGATGCTCGCTGGTACGGCGTTTTCGGCGCTGATTTCAGAACTGTCTTTGTGTAAAGTGTGGCCCGTTTCATAACTGCGTATCGCCTGAGTCATTCAAGTTCCGCATGAATAGCGGCTCTTCACATAGTTGTTTTGACCGAACGTTCAACAAATGAATGGACATAAGCTTTTCGACGATTGATTCCTGTCATTCGAGTTCCTTATATAGGAACATCACTTCTGGAGTCGATTCGACCCTGGTTTTTTTCTTTCGGGTGGGGAGATTGATCTAGAGGCATCTATTTGGGAGACTCGAGGCACTATTACGGCTCTGCCGCGTCAGGATTGTGAAAGGTAACTCTGTTATCCACTAAAGAAACCAACCGTGCTTCTCACTCATCGGAGCGCGAAAGTCGGCAGATTAGTTCAGCTAGGGAGCTGAATGAGTAAATGAGTAAGAAGGTCCATCCATGAATATCCTTGTTGCCATTGATGATTCGTCATTTTCAGAAGCCGCCGTTGCTTCCGTCACGGAACGCTCCTGGCCGGAAGGCTCGACTTTCAAGCTGCTCAGCGTTGTAGAGCCCTTTCACCCCGAGTATGCCGGCTGGCACACCAATTACATGCCGGTGGCTGTTGAAGCCCAGAAGGAACTGGTTGAGGCGGCTAAGACCCTGGTCAATGAGAGGGTCAAGATGCTCATAGATGCCTTCGGGCGGCAAAACGTGCTTGCCGAGGTGCGGGAAGGATATGTGACGGATACCATCCTGGAGGCGGCTAAGGAGTGGCCGGCGGACCTGATTGTGGTTGGTTCCCATGGGCGGACGGGCATTACCAGGCTTTTGCTGGGCAGCGTTTCGGAGGCGGTGGTCTCCCAGGCGCCCTGCTCGGTGGAAATAGTGAAAATGCCCAAAAAGCATGCCGCCAAGCCGTAGGGCGGCAAGCGGTCTCACAACACCGACGGACAAGCGAAGGGCGCCCGCAAAGGGCTAGGCGCAGCTGAGCCCGGAGCATTCATGCCGTTGGCGTCCGGAGCGGGTGTCGGATGCGCGCGGAGGTTAAGCGCAGCGGAGACCGGAGCGCTTACAACAAACATGAAAAAGACGCCCCCGGAAGGGCGCCTGAATATTTGGCTGTCTTGTCCAGCGAATGGCTTGCCTAGGCGTGCTTTTCGGCTTCGTCTTCGGGCATGTTTTCCCAGGTGTCGAAATACGCCTTCTTTCCGCCCATCCAGAGCGAAAGAAGGAGCCAGATTGCCATTATGGAAATCAGAATAATTGGCGGCGTTGAGGCAGGCATGTTTTCCATTTTTGTACCTAATTTGTCTCGATAAGTGCTCGGAATGAAAGCCGAAAGACGTGCTACTGGCTGAGTATACAGCACGATTGCCTGCTCAGATTATAAACATTTGAACCACCGGTGGGTAGTATTAACTGCAATTAGCTTCCTCTTGTAATTGCCATAGATTGAGCCTCAGGCGCTATGGACCGGCTCATGGCTACCTTTCGTCATGTGCTATAAAGACGGATGGTTTCAACACCCAAGGGTGAGAAGAGGAATTGTCAATGAGTTCTAAACGTTATTCGTCGCTGCTTCTGACTGCGTTGTTCGTCAGTTCTACGGCAGCTGCCAACGCCGGTTCCAAGTCGATGTTGGACCCGTACGCCGCCATTCAAGCGCCTCCCAGCAAGAAACCAGCTACTGCTGCTGCCAGACTCGGCCAACAAGATACGGTCGAGTCTACACATACGACTTATATAACGATGCCCATGCCGGCTGAAGAACAGAAGGCAACCGGGGGCAAATTGGGCGGTCTCTTTGGATCGAAAAAGCCGAAAGTTGCCTCACAAC
>JAYRNY010000553.1:0-2924 GCA_041911975.1 bacterium
AGCAATTCCTTTCCAAAAGCCATGCGCTTGGAGTTTTCAATCAAAACCTCCAGGCGAGCGGAAATGTCTCGATTGAAATACATAGCTACGAAGATTGCCGCAAAGACATTGATTCCAAAACCAGTGAGCAGCAAAATTCTCAGTGAGATCTTGCGAGCCTCGACCGCCTGCGGCACTTGCTTTTGCGCGCGCTCTTCCTCGCCGGCGATAATCTCGGCTTCTTTCATAAAAGGATCAAATTGAGCATCGAAGTCACGCCTGAACTCTTGAAAGTTCGGCGAATAGACGTGCTCTGCATCGCCAACCATCTTTTCCCGGTGGGTGATGAGGTTTCTCATTGTCGCTTTTCCGAATTGCTCGAGTTTTCTTGCATGCTCTGCTCTAGTCGGGTTGTCGGCGCACATTTCTTTGAGATTGTCTATGCTGTCGGCGATTCCCAGCATCGTGGAGTCAAATTCTTGCAGCACTTTTCTCTTATGCGTGAAATTCCATTTGACCAGATAGTTCGCCGCATCAAAAATGTTGCGGCGAATATCGTTTACTTCCTGCAGAACAACTCGGGACTTCATTTCTTTGCTGACTGCGTCTTGTGCGTCTTCGAGCATGAAAAACAGAAGCAAAATGAAGAGTGCCTCAAAAATGAGTGGCACCGAAACTATGATCAGCCCTTTCTGTTTTAGATTCAGCCGCATCGAATTGCTATGTAGTTACAGCCCCCTTAAACTACTTTAGATCCTGCCATTGCAGATGTCCATTGTTGTGAGTATTGCACCACAGGGAAAAACAATATGAGGCGCAGTTTTACCAGACATACGCGCTTTTGCGGGTAAAATGGGAAACACCGGTGCTCTACTAGGATCTCGCTTTTCAAGATGCCTAAAGTTCTGATAGTAGAAGATGACGTACGGTTGGCAAGAGTAATCGACGATTGGCTCACTTCCGAGAGTTATGCCGTCGACCATGTCGCCAGCGGCCCGGCGGCTATGGACCGTCTGAAGACCGTCCAATATGACGTTCTCATCCTTGACTGGCAAGTGCCCGGCATGACTGGTTTGGAAGTCTGCAAAGAATACAGGGCCAGTGGCGGAGCCGGAGTCGTCCTCATGCTTACCGGCAAGAAAGAGATTGCAAACAAGGAAGAGGGTCTGGACTCCGGTGCTGACGATTATGTGACCAAACCATTTCATATGCGCGAATTATCGGCCAGATTGAGAGCCCTGATGAGACGGTCTCGCGAGATCAAAACCAACGTTATCAGAATTGGCGATCTGGAACTCGATTCGATCAGCCACGTCGTCACCAAGGGTGATAAAGAATTGCAATTGATGCCACGCGAGTACGCATTGTTGGAATTCTTCATGCGCAATCCGGGAAAAGTTTTTAGCGCTGATAATATTCTCGACAAAGTCTGGTCGAATTATTCGGAAGCTTCACCGGATACGGTGCGCGTGCACATCACAAAGCTGAGAAGCAAGATCGATTCGGAAGGTCAGGAGTCTTTGATAAAAACCCTGCACCGCGTAGGCTACAAATTCGAAAAGCCCGAAGAGAAAAAAGAAAGCGACGGCACGAAAGAAACCAATTAGAGAAAAGTACCTTTCACCACTGATGATGGAAAGATGACTCCTGCCAGTTTACTAATTCGGAATTTACTTCGTCGAGGAAGTCTCGCGTCCACGCTCCAATTCCGTAGCCAGTCCAGTAAAGAGCTACAAGCGGATGCCTGCCAATCAGCGAAATTCTTGCGCATTTTGTCGCATAGACAGCCATTTTGTTTGATGGATAAAGAGACCGTTGCTCCATATGCATTGCCTGAATGAAGGCTTGCTGCGCCAATTCGAAGTCTCCTTTGCGGTTGTATTCCTCTGCCATGCTCACGAACATTTCCGGTTTGTAGCTGCCTACAAGTATCCTGTTTGTCTTTTTTGAGCGTTCGATTGGGGCAGGAATCGTTTCGTCGATTTCTCCGTGTTCGTAAGGGCGCTGCTTATTTAGAGCCACACTCTGGCTGTATGCTCGCGATTTGCTACCGAAAAATAACAGAGAGAGTCTTTCGGCATCCGCCGTTTCTGGAATCTGCCATGGCAGTTGCGCCAGGACGGTAAATTTTTCTGCATCTCTGAGGCTGGGGTAAAGTTCTCGCAGGCGGGAAATGTATCCTGACTGAATATTTGGTGCCTGATCATAATTTGATGCATAAGGAAAACACTTCACCAGGCTGATTATCGAAACAGCTTCAACGAAGGGATTGTATTCGTGCTTCGCGTTTGAAATTGCTGATTCTAGGTAATTGATTGCCTCACCATAGAATTGACATTTAACAGCGTGTTGAGCACGCTGGTAGTCCGCCCACGAAGCTCCGTTGGCTCGGCAATTGGTGATCAAGGCGCTGTGATTTTCGCCCTTGTATTCGAAACGCTGATTGAATTCAGCTGTGCCATAGAAAATGCTGTTTATGCTGGTTTCGAAGTGACCGAGTTTCATAATTTCGAATGAATCCGAAGCACTGATTTCCAGATTCCACAGTCCTGCCGCAAAGCCCCCTGCGCCGATTTTTGCGCATGCTAAAAAAAGTGTGAGAATTATGAAAGCTGCAGGCTTGTGTTTCATTTTTGTATTGGACTGGGGCAGGGCACAGGATTACCTGGTACCAATTTACTGAAAGTAGCCCCTATAGACTCTGGTGAATACCCTGACAATGGGTAGGGCAATTTACCAGAATTGAACTGGGTGGGGGAATTGCGGATGAAGATTGTTTTTCTTCGAATTCAGTAGTTTCAATCTTCAGCAGCGATGGGTTTTACCTTCTCGCCGGCAATGAGATCTACGGGAGGGCTGAGAATTACGGACTCGCCGCCTGAAAGCCCGCGTTTTACTTCTACGGTGTCCCCGAAGTCCCTGCCGATTTCAATTTTGACGAATTG
>JAYRNY010000554.1:0-11256 GCA_041911975.1 bacterium
CATAAAAAAAGGAAAAGCACAGAAAGAACCTTGCGGTCCTCTCCGTGCCTTCCCAGACGCAGTGTCGTTCACCGAAGATTTCGGCAAGATGCGCACCACATTTAGTGCCACGCTGGAATTGCGTGGACGTGCATCGTCGCCTTACGCAGCCTTGGCTTTGTCGACCTCTGCCTGTACGGCGAGGCGCAGAACCTCGGTCGCCTCATGGATGTCGGCGGGCAAGTCCTTCAGGGGAATGGGCTTGCCGACGACTACGGTGGCGCCGTAGTTCTTGGTGACGATCTTGGCGGGCTGTCCGGGCAGAGGGTTGGTCACCTTCGAGACCCAGACGCGGAAGCCTGCAAAGCCGATCAGGCGAAGCAGGAAGCCCGGGAAGTTAATCGCATTCGCGAGGCGGTGGCCCCACGTTGCGTCCTTCGGATCGGTCTTATAGACAATGCCAATAGGCAGCACGGCCAGCTCTTCCTTGCCGATGGTTTCCGCAGCGCGGTTGAGGATACGAATCCAGCCGGTGCGGAAGTCTTCCTTCCGGAGCACGTTATCGCGGGCAAGAACGCCCTGCGGGAACATGAGGAAGGCACGGTCGTGCGTGAGGATTTTCGCACCAGCTTCGATGACGGCTTCGGCGGAGGCTTTGCCCTTCGCCTTGCCGCGCTCGCCGTCTACTGCGCAGAATCCAACCCAGGCAGCAATTGCCGAGCGGATACCGGACACTTCACTGGCGACAGCCAACTGCCGGTAGGCATAAGGCAGCGCCTGAGTGGTGACGGCGAAGTCGAACTCGAACTGGTGGTTGGGGCCGACCAGAAGTCGACCCGGGTAACGGGCATTTTCACGGCCGATCACCTTGACCGGACCGACCACAAGAAAACAGCCCAGCTTCGTCGCAAGCCGGTAAGCCAGCTTGCCGAAGAAAGTCGGAGGCGGAGGCAGATACCCACCCTTCGCCAGCTTCTTACCTTCGCTCATCCAGAAGCGGACACGGTACGCGATAAAACCAACGGCCGCCAGAGTAAGGCCGAGAGTGATAATCATGGTCAGGTTCATTCTTTTCCCCTATGGGAAGCGGCGGAGCCGCCCCTCTACATCGGTGACAACCGAGATGAGAGGCGGCGCCGCTCGCTAAGTTCATGTTCAGAAAACGCGAGCACAATTGCCGCGTTCGATTAAGCACAGGGCTTCATCAACCGCGCTTCGGGCGCCCGTTGACGAGGTCGGAGATCGTGAAGTAGATCAGGCTGTAGATACGACGCCAACCGGTGCCGCCCGGCTTGCGGACAGGCAGACCCCTGACGGCATGCGACGTCACCTTGATGCGATCAAGGTCGGCTTCGGTGCCGTTGAAGTGGTTCATGTCGACTTTCGTATCTTTGATACCGTCTACGGTACCATTCTCGCTCCACTGCCAGAAGGTCCAGTGACTCCAGGGAGCCGGGACCCGCGGGTTAGGCTGGGCAGTGTAGTGCGCCACCCAGAGGATGTACGCTTCGAGGGTCGGGTCACCTTTGAGCACGTCGGTGGCGAACGACGAGCTGAGGTAGATGCTCGGCTTGACGCCGAGCTTCGCCTCCACTCCGCGCTGCCAGCCGTTGACCAGGTCAACGCGCTGTTGGACGGAAAGGTGATTCCAGAGTGACGGCACTTCCACATCGAGTACCGGCGGCAAATCGCCTGGTTCCAGGCTGCCGACGGTGTTGCAGAAATTGTCGATTTGGGCTTGCAGAGGGACATCGGTGCGGAAGAAGTGGTAGGCACCGCGCGGGATGCCCTTCTCCTTCAGCTCACGCCAGTTGCGAGCGAACATCGGGTCGACGAAAGTACGTCCTTCCGTAGCTTTGATGAACGCAAACTTGACGCCGGCTGCCTTCACTTTTGCCCAGTCGACCGTGCCCTGATAGCGCGAAACATCGATGCCGAACAGTCGATCGGTAGCGGCTTTGCGATTGTCAGTCATGGTGCTGTTCCTTGGTTGAAACTTGCTGCATTACTCTCGCAGAAGGATCTTCTCGAAGAGAGGAATGATCAGCGTGGTGAAGATCAGCAGGATGGTTCCGTACACGGGCCGGTAGAGGTCCGGCCAGGTGGTGGCGAAGGGGCCACCCAGTGCGAAAACCCAGACTGTGAATGCCACCATTGCTGCCACCGCGTGGAACGTCCGCTTTGCCTGCAGGCTGGGCGGGGGCGGTGACGAAGGGCGATACACAGCGTAGAGTGGTGCCAGGATCAGCAACCCGATGAACACACCCCACGAGAGGTAGAGGTTGTGTGCGGTTACCGGATCGCGGATTACACCGTCAAGCGCGACGAACGCGGCAACGATGTCCCCAGGCACGTATTTGAGCAGCTTCTCGAAATAGGTGTCTTCACGTCCGCCCTCGGCGGCAGGTCCATTTCGGTTGTCTCCGGGAGGATTGGGCTGCCTGTTGTCCTCCCCGGTGTTGCGTGGGTTGGGCATGTTGGGCAGGTAGATTTCCCAGTATCGGTAGTGGTCTTAAGTTGGCTCACCGTCAGGCCATGCAGCCGTGAGCAAATCCTCGGGACGGTGAAAACCTCCTTCCGGACAGTTAGATTCAGAAGCAAGAGAAGCGACAATTCTCAGCTCAAGAAGAGAGATGACTTTTCCACGTTCCCGCGCGCGGATCTATTTCGTCAAAAGACGAAGAAGCAGGGCGCAATAACTAGTGTGCTATAGAGGGGTGGACGTGAAAAAGAGAACTGTTTTTCTTGAAAATACTGAGAAACTAATACTGGAACTTATTGAAGTTAAAAGGCCAAAATAAAGGCTTTAGAAGTTTAGCTAGATACTTTGAATCTTAAACTTTGCACGGAAATGTCAATTTTCGGCACCCGCGAGAAGCCAAGATGAAACAGCCGCGCCAATGCTTTCAGTATGTTTAGAACGTAACGCATAAATGTCAAGAAGACAATCGCCTCGGAGGGCAACATGGAGCGCAACTTCAATCTGGAACCGGCCGTTTTTGCAAATCTCGTCGATCTTGCTCAAGAAAGGTTGGGAGGAAAGGTCCTCTTTGCATCCGATGAGTTTTTTGCACCCAAAGAATCACTGATCAAACCAGGCCGTAGCGCCTTCACTCCGGCAACATTCAATGAAACCGGTCAGGTTTATGACGGTTGGGAAACGAAACGCAAAGGCGGCCGCACCGGCATGGATTTTGCCATCATCGAACTGGCTACTCAGTGCATAATCCGCGGCATAGACATCGATACCAACCACTTTCTCGGCAACCATCCGCCATATGCAGCGCTTGATGCAATGCGCTACGACCCCGGACATCGTGACGTGGCAAAGATGTCCAAGGAAGACGCACCCTGGCAGGAAATTCTTCCCAGAGTGCCGCTCAAGCAGGGTTGCCAGAATATCTTTGCCGTGGGCAGCCCGGACATCTGGCAGGCAGTGCGCCTGCGCATTTATCCGGATGGCGGCGTCGCCAGATTACGTGTCTTCGGCGAAGTGCGAATGGATTGGGGTTCTATCTCGGAAAAAACAATCTCCGATCTGGCTCTGATCAACAACGGCGCCACCGTTGTTGCTTGCAATGACATGTTCTTCGGCAACAAAGACAATCTCATCTATCCGGGACGCGGTATCAACATGGGCGACGGCTGGGAAACCAAACGCCGCAGAGAAGACGGCAACGATTGGGTGATTGTCAAACTGGGCAGCGCTGGAACAGTGGACAACGTCGAAATCGACACCAATCACTTCAAAGGAAACGCCCCGAAAGAGGCGTGGATAGACTGCCTGCATGCGCCGGCCAGCCGCGTCGATTACCTGACCTGGCCCGATTACGAGTGGAAACCGCTGATAGCAAAAACGGCTATTCAACCGCATCATCAGCACCACTTAGGACACGACAAAGTGCTCTTCAAAGGGCCGATCACGCACGTTCGCTTAAACATCAACAATGGCGGAGTCAGTCGCCTGCGCATCAACGGACATCACATCTAGAAGCGTTTTTCGCTGCGCTTTGCGCCCAGCTCTGAAAAGGAAATGCCCCGCTGGATCATCCAGCAGAGCATCGCCGTCCCCAAAACTCAAGAATAAATCGCAAGACACTCCTAGTCCAGCGGGTGCCATGCCCCCATGCAACTGCCAAACCACAGAGTGCCATCAATCGTCCGGACTACTGCATAGCTGCTGTTGAAGCGCGCTTGCGCACCGGAAGCGTGTGCAACAGCGACTATTTTGTCTTCGCTGTCCATCTCCACTTCTAGATCCTGGCATCTTTTGGCTGCTTCGATTGCCGGACCTATCGAATAACGTCCAAACTCAAATGTCTGACAAAAGTTTTTGATGCTTGTCACGTCTTTTGGCTGCTCCAGCGCGGGGACTTATGCATTCAAGATAGTGCTGGGTCTGTCAAATCCCCATCAAATCAAAGAAATCCTTGCGTCACAAATAACGGTCGAGGCACGGCGTCGACCCTGCATTAGAAACGCAGCATTAGTCAGTGTTTCACAGCCGATGTTGCCAGCCCGCCATACTGCTTGCGCAACGCGTTGCGCCTGAGCGAGTCCATGAGGAATTGCCACACCTCCTGACGCGCATCGAACCTGGAGGCAGGCAGCGGATATCCCGTCAAAACTTGAGTAAGATCGTACAAAGCCTCAGCGCCGTGCACGCGATGTGCACCATCGGCAGTGACAAGTTCAGAAACCTCGTAGCCGTTGGGCGAATTGAATCGGCGCAAACGCAAGTCAGCGTTTTCACGCGCAACTGAAAAATTCCGCATCAGCTTCGCCGCAGGCACCCCAGCGCTGCCCGCCAATTGTCGATTGGAAGCAGCCCAAAACTCAGCCTGTTGATTGGGGCGCGACAAATTGGAATTGGAAAGAAATGCCGTAAACAGGCTCTTTCCACCATCAAATGGTAAAACATTGTCCTTGCGTCCATGAATAATTTGCACGTCAATCGGATGACGATGAGAAGCCAGCTTGATCGCATTCTTGTCGAAAGAATCGATGGTACTGTGGATTGTCGACAGCGCCGAAACATTATCCAGGCTGGCAGCCAACCTGTGGGCCAGCTTACCCCCCAGAGAAAAACCGCCAACGGCAATACTGCTTGTGTCGGCGTATGGAACATGCCGAGATATTACGCTCATCATGTCCTTGAAAGCATCCACGTCGCTGTACGAATGATCGCTCAGCAAAAAACCAAAATTCTTATCGTTCCAGGCTTGAAAAGCCCCTCGCAAAAGTCCTCTTCTAACGGACAGCGCATGGGGATAGGCTACGACGGCCGCACTTTCATCAGCCAGGCGATTGAATTCCAGCTCTCTGACAATACTGCTCGATTCTCCATTTCTGGACAATCCGTGCAGAAATGCCGTCAGCGGCGCTTTCCTACTTGCGGCTGCGCCGTCAGAGATATAGATACTGAAGGTGCGCGGGACACCCTGACTTTCATATCCAATCCTGTAATTGCCAGGCGAAAGCCGCTGGTCGGGCTGCAAATCACGAGCATTCAATTCTATTACTTGTTTGTATTTCCAGGGGCTGCTCTCCTGCCAGCGCTGCGCCGCCTCCAGTTTTTGCTTGTAAGTATCAAGTTTGAAGCCGATGGCGTTTAGCGCGCCACCAGTGAGCATCCACGTCCCGGTTACAGCAATTGCATCGCCGAGTGGAGCAGCTTGACCCGTTTTTGCTAATGATTGCAATTCCGTGTTGAAAAGCCCGGCAGCGCCATTAGCGGCAGCGGCACGAGCAATGCTTCCGGCCAGTGTTTTCTGGCTGAACAAAACGCCCGGCATTTTCGCGGCCACAGTCGGTCCGAATTCCAGAATTCCCATAGTGCCTGCACCGACCATGGCATTCACGGCTCTTTGAGATTGAGGCGCTGTCGCGTCAATTGATTGCGTCAGGCCCATGGCGCCACCGGCGATGATACCGGAAATTTTGCCGCCGCAGAGCTTTCCAATGACTGGGATCTTTCTAGCCAACAAACCCGAACCAAGAAATAGTGCGGACTCTCCTGCGGCAAAACCCAGGCTCTCTGCAGTGCTGCGCGATTGTTTAGCAGCAGGAGCAGTCATTTCGCCGGCCAGTTGCCTCAGTCCATAGACATGGTCTTGAACGGCTTCCTTCGCGCCCCAGAGAAAGTCCGCAGCCCGGCTCATTCTTTCTCGGATTTAAGTTCTTCGTAGGGTCCGGTGACTACCGTGGTGTTTCCGTTGGCATCCTTGCCGATGGTCACGTTGTACCCGGGCTTTCCGTTTTTGGGTGGATAGCTCTTCACTATTTCGCCTGTGCGATCGTCGACCTGCTCCGTATGCCCGTCGCGGAATCTTGTGGTAGTTACATGTCCATCTTTGGAGACGGTTTCAGACTCGCGTTTCTGCGGGTCATTGGACTCGAATTTCGTTACTTTATGCCCGTCCTTGTACTCGGTTACTTTTCTGCCGTTGGGATATTCAGTCTCTTTCTCACGCGGATCGTCTTCATCAAAGCCGGATTTCTCCTTGCGTCCATCGTACGGATATTCTTTAGTGACGGTGCCGTCTTTGTTCTTCACTTCTTTGGGATATTCGGTCGTCACTCTGCCGTCCGGATCGGTCGTCTCCGTCTTTCCATCCGGATATTCGACAACCACGCCTTTAGGCCCGGTTCTTACTTTGGTGCCGTCCTGACCAACAGACTCGGAATCGTCGCCTGGCTCTTGCGGTGCATCTGCGGCCGGCTTTTGCCCTCCGTCAGTTCCATCTTTGGCTTTCTCTCCTTCGCTTCCAGCCACTTGCTGCCTGACTTTTGCCTCTCCAGCCTCAGCGGCTACACCTGCGCCGCTCAGACTGAAACCAGCCAGCATCGAGTCTTCATGGGAGTTGCGCAGCGCCGCCGCCGTCAACGCGCCAAAAGCGAAATTTTCAGTCTGATTGCCCGCGGGCTTTTCATGACGCACGGACATATCGATCCAGGGCGCGTCGGCGTTGATTTCATTGCTATGATGATGGTGAACGGAAGTATCGGTCTGAACAGGCGCCATAAAACAACCTCCAGGGTAGAAACGAGAAGAACAATCTTGAGGGTCGAATTTAGTAATCAGGTGAAAAACCGATGGCGTCTTCCACCTTGTCAAGAAATGATACGAGCGCGAACGTCAAATCTGTATCAAACGGACAAACCAGGGCGGCAAAAAAACTGCGCCGCCTTCTCAAGCAGCGCAGCTAGATCGTCTTCTCGAGGAAAAGCTGATCAATGTTTGGCGTAGCGTTTTTTGAACCAGTCTAAAAGCTCCTGGTTGCCCGTCTTTTCGATATTGTCGATGATCTTGTCGATATTCCTGTTCGTTACTTGAGCCGCGCCCTTCCTGTGATTGTGAATACCGGAATGAACGCCGATTGCTTTTGAAAGATCGGTCACAGCCTTGTGCGGATCGCTGAAGAACTCCTCCTGCCCATGTAACATGCGCGACGCTACTCCTCTGGGTCCATCCTTCTTGCCGCGCAGCCGCGTGTTACTGAAGTCGGAAAGCGGTTCTACTTCATGTTTTTGATGAGGCTTACTCTCCAGCGATTCAGGATATCGTGCAGCAAACCAGCGAGATAAATCATTATTCTCTGCGGCACCGCTTTGCTCGGCTTGTTTCACTTCAGCAGCTTTGATGGCGGCAAGCATATCGTTTCTGTTTTCCGGCGTCAGTTTGGGCTCGCCCTGTTTGTCTTTCGTCCAGAACTGATTTTGTCTCAACACGTCGGTAAGCATCTTCTGCGCTTGCGCGGGATCCTTAAAATATTTGTCCTGCACGCCCAGCATATGTTCTGCGACCTGCCAGGGCCCGTCGCCGCGTCTTTGAGCGGTCTGTGAAAAATCGACCGCGGACTGGACGTCCGGGTTGGCGTCAACCTGTGCTCTGGCATCCTTGGGCAGGCGTTTTTGCGCCTCCTGCGGGCTGCTATATCCAAGACCGCGAGCCAAGCTTTCTCTGGTCATAAAATCGCCGCTCAACGGATTCCACCCATAGAGGTCGTAACCATCCTCATGGACGGACCCCTTCTTTCCGTCTTCATTGGCCTTATTGTCGAACGAATCAAGAAGCGCACCGGCAGCTCTTGTCAGTCGCTCCTGCTCGGCGGGTGTCTTGGCGAATCTCTCGCGCAAACGTTTTCCTTCGTCGCCGGATGAAAGCAGCAGCTTTTCACGAAAAGCTTGCGCGTCCGAGCGCGAGATCTGCCCGTCATTCTGGGCTATGTAGTCGAACAACTCAGGCTTTTCGGCGAGAAAGCCTAGATCCTCGCGGTCTTTATTGCGCTTGCCTATTTTCGCCGCTTCCTCGCTTACTTTTCTGGACAACTCGGAGACAGTGACACCGCCGCCCCAGTCAGCGCCAATCTTTTCGTTCAGTTTGTTGCCCAACCAGTGACCGGCATCATTGAGGAATGCCGGCGCCATGGAATGATCTCCGTATATCCATGACTGATTCTGGCTCTCATGCCGCAGGTCCTTGAACTTGTCTCCAAACTGGCGATACATCTCGGCATAAACGGGGTTTTTCTCGTTCTGCACCGCAGCAGCGATACGATCGCGCGTAACGTACCCACCCTGAGAAACACTGTCTTGATGCGCATTTCCGAAGGCAAGAGCGATCTCGGGCAAGAGACTGGCGTTATTTCCGTCCCCCTGCAAATTCTTCAAAAGAGCTGCCCCATACGCCTGGCGCTGAGAAGATGGAACCGCTTCCACCTCGGCTTGCAAACGCTGGACCGCTGTCTCTGCACCGTCGCGTTCGAATGCAGATCGTATTTGCTTTGCATCGTGCGCGGCCTCTTTCTCTGCGCCTTGCCGCGAATCGTATGCACCTTTGATTTCTTGCTCTGCCATCATTAGAAACTCCTGCTTTGATTTCTCGAAAAGCGCGCCAGACTCTAGCCTGACTGAGGTGTGCGGACGCCTGGAGCCGCTATCGTGCCTCGGACCGCATCAAATTCTCATCAAATCCCAACGCCGTGCCAATCATCTATGGCGCCGCTGCGCCTGAGAAAGCCGGCATTTAACGCAAAACAATCACGATCAACTCACGCTCACCATGCTAGTTAGATAGGAGTGAATTCCCGACCCGGCACCGACCAATAAGACCCAAACCGCCGAGCAGCCTTCGAGGTACCCTGATGTCTGGCTCCCAGAGCCCTGTTAATCCTCAATATCGCAATACTGACGCCCCCTCGCCCGGATTCCATATAGAGCCTGGTTTTAACCTTTGCGAGGCGGCGCCTTCCCAGGACAGCGGCTGGTCAATCCACTTGCAGCCAGGTGATGTCGTCAACGACCGCTACCGCATCGATTCGCTGATCGGACAGGGCGGTATGGGATTGGTTTACAGAATCGAGCAAGTTTTTCTCGGTAAGGTGCTTGCCCTCAAGATCTTGAGCAATTCTCGCCTTTCAGATCTGTCCGTACGCAGATTTCACCATGAGGCGCGGGCAGCCTTCGCCATCGATCATCCGAACCTGATTACCGTTCACGACTTCGGCGTACTGGACGGCAAGATCCCCTATCGGACGTAGATAAGATAGCAAAAGACTTTTCGCACTGCCGCATCTTCAACACAAAAGAATAGGCTGGCAGGCGGCGCGATTACACACTGCTGAAAATGATGAAACTGGCATCATCAGCGCCCGTTGCCGGCGGCGGTGTACGAAGGATACCCTGGCTGATGCGCTCCGGAGACGGTCCGGAATTGCTCAGAAAAGCCTCGAAGCCCTGCTTGTCGGCATACCCGAATCGATCGAAGACCCCGTCGCTGGCGAGCACTGCGGTGTCGCCCGTGTTCAAGCGAATGACCTCGTTGCCGCGGGGGAAATATGCATACATATCAGTGCCCAGACCCAGCCCGCCGACTTCTCGATCAAGTTGAAAAACACGGCCGTCGGCTCTGACGACATAGGCGAATTGCGAACTGGCAGTCGCCGTCTCGAGACTTCGCGTCACGGGATCGAATTTCATCATTCCAGCCGTAATCGCCAGTTCGTCCTTTGCGGAAAGTTTGCCGTCGATCATTGCCAGTATTTCGCTAGCGGATTTGTCTTTCGTATGCGGCAAAACTTCATCGATAGCCTTCTGCACGAGCACGGACTTTTTGGCTGCCTTTACTCCGTGCCCCTCTACGTCCATGGCAGCCAAAAGAATCTTGCCATCAGGAGTAGTGGCAACCCGAATCAAATCGCCGCGCGGCGCTCCAGGCTCGGCGGGTTGAGAATGAGCAAACAGATTCAGCTTGCCCTTAACTTGCCTCTCGAATGAATTGAGGTTCTCAAAGCGGTTTTGCACGGATAGCAGAGCGGCTCCAGCGTCCCTGTCGGCGCGGCTCAAGGCGTGCGGCACGAGTTTGCCAGGCGGCGCCAATTGAGCCGCTGAAAAGGAGCCAATTCTCATGCCCGCATAGCCGATTGCAGAGTCGACAAGAAAAGATCCCAGGCTGTTTTTTGCAATCTCGACATTCCTGTCCATATGCTCTTCCGACCGCCAGGTGTCCTTGATTGCCGCGCCGAATTGACTCCAGCGAGCGGCTCGCCACTCGTCGTATGCGCATTTGACAAACATGGCCGTGCCAACGGCAGCCGAAACAAAACGACCGGATGCTCCCAGACGGCTGACGGCACCCAATGTCGCGCCGGTGGCGGCGGACAAGCCCAGTTCGGGCAGCTTGTCGAGCGGATGCCGAGCCGTATCGACAACAGCCCCCCAACTACCCAGGGTAACCATTTTCGCCTCCCTGTAGAGGCTGCCAGCAACGTCTGACAGCGCGTTGCTGTGTTCTGCGTCAGGGAGATTAGCTAATCCTTTGTTGAAATTGTCAAATGCATTCATCGCGGTATCGAAAAATTGTGCCCGGTGTCACTGATCGGATTTTTATCGGGGTCTATGGCGGATTTGTGGCGAAGCAGCCCTCTGACTCCGACAATTCCAAAAGGGAGGGCTACAATACGTACATCCCGGGCGGAAGAATCAGACCTTAAAAATGCAGCTGCGAATTTCTCTGTTTCACAAAGGCTTGATTCTGGTTGCCGTTCCTCTAATTTTCGAGCTGGTTTCATATGGCGTGCTGGCCGATTTGTTCCATCGGGCACAAGAAGAAGCCCGGCAGGCGGACAGGGCAAGAGAGATTAGCGACGGAATCAGTCAGATCGTGCGCAATTTCTATGACATGCTCACCACCATCAAATCAGCGGCGCGCGGGCGTGTCCCACGCGGGCACGCACGAAAGGAAGAGATGGTAAGCAATACAAATGAGGTAAAGAC
>JAYRNY010000555.1:0-1536 GCA_041911975.1 bacterium
CAGCTCAAGGCGCGATCGCTGCTGATATTGGCGACACGGTCGTAGTTCGGAAGAATGTGGTTGTTGATAAACGCGCGTTGCAGCGGGCTGGTATTTTTGTCGTCTGCATATGCCTGAAGCTCTTTCTTTGCGAGACGCGAATCGCCGTCGGCATCGATGTTGCTAAAGTTTCTCTTCACGTCATAGAGAGCGGCGGTTTGAAATTCCAGAGAGCTGATCATGGTTTCATCAAACTTTTGCTGAACCACTGCCGGCAATTTTGCGCGCTCGTCATTGACTTCGCGAGTGATGTTGTCGTAGGCGCCGCGATTGTCTTCGGCAACGGCTTTGTCCATCTTTTCAGCAAGGGCTGTTGCTTTTCTTTCGACAGGTTGAGCAGCTTGAGGAGCATCATTAGCCATGTTAGTAACTCTCCGCTTAAGAGGTAGGGTGCAAGGTTATTTGCAGGGCGCGGTTGGGAAATCCGCCTTTGATGCCAGCAATGTACGACCGCGCAACTGAACAAATCCTGAACGGGCTAAAACCGCGCGCCATTCAGCGCAGAAGCTTCAGAACAAGAAGCAAGAAAAGGTCTGCCATTGTTTCTGAGGATGAATGTAGTCGTGGGACGCCTATTTACTTGCTTGGTGAAACATCGTCCTTTTACTATCTTTTATAGTTTTAGCACAATAAAAGCAGAAAAGCTGGAAAGTCAGGGAAAACGAAGGTCAGCCAAATAGCTTGCCTCCTGCTTTTCCTTCAACTCTCCAGCTATCTCCGGCGCCAGTGTTTTTGCAAACAACAGACGCGATACCTGCAACTGATGCTATTTTCCGTAGCTACAATTGAGGTGTCCTTTTTAGGTACCGCACATGCGTGCGTTACCTGACCCAGAGCGCACTTCGTGCGTTCCATTCAACCTTGCTTGTTCGCGGGCGACTCTGCCCTGCGGACGTAGGCGGGAATCAAATCGAAGAGCTTCTTCCTCAGGGCAGCGAGGTCGCCTGGCTCAGTTCCCTGGCAGAATTTCTCTGCCCGTTTGAGAGCGGCTGGCGCACCAGGCTGGCGGGTTTCCCCGGACCATTCGGGAGACTCATGGGCGACAACAGTCCACTTCGGTCCGAGCACGTGCCTGAAAAGATACAGTGCCCGTTCCATGTGAAACGGTGATGTCACCACATATAGTGTCCCGCCCTTCTTGCCCTTGAGATATCGGTCCACCGTGAAGATGGCGTTGCCCAGGGTGTCGAAAGACTGATCTTCCAGAAGAGTGCGCTTCGGCGAAATGCCCTCGCCGGCGATGATATCGGCCATCACCTTTGCTTCGGTTTGGCCGTGTTCGCCTTTGTCATCCAGTGAACGAGAGCCGGAGCAGATAACTTTCATCCGCCCCTTGGTGGCAAGCAATTCTGCCGCTGTTTTGGCGCGAATCTCCGTGACCGGAGTGGCGCTGCCGTCGGCATTAAATCCGCTGCCGAGAACGACAGCAATTCTAAATTTGTAAGCCATTTTCTATCCGATACGACGTACGAAAGCCCCCGGATAGCCTGTAGCGTC
>JAYRNY010000556.1:0-6573 GCA_041911975.1 bacterium
CCGATGGTTTGCGTAACCAACCAGTTTGCCGGATCGGACGGCGACATCTTCAGCCATTGCTTCAAGATGTACAAGCTCGGACCGCTCGTCGGTAAGCGCACCTGGGGTGGTGTCATCGGTATCTGGCCGCGTCACAAGCTCGTGGATGGAACAATCACCACTCAGCCGGAGTACTCATTCTGGTTTAGCGACGTGGGCTGGAGCGTCGAGAACTATGGAACCGATCCTGATTATGATGTGGACATAGCACCGCATGATTATCGCGACCGCAAGGACCCGCAATTGGACAAAGCTCTGGAACTGGCGATCAAGGAATTGAAGCAGTCGCCCCCGCAATTGCCCGACTTCAGTGTGCGTCCCAGCCTGTCTCTGCCTAAGGAACTGGTGCCGAAGAAGGTCACATCCGGCGTTCGTTCCTGATTGAGGAAAGTTGTTTGGTAAAGAGCTGGATATTGCCAGTTTGCGTGATTTTCGCATGCATGCTTTTGCACGCCTGCACTGCGGAAGTGAAAAAACTTCCAATCGTCAGCAAACTGGCAGATCCGACTCTTATCGAATGGGATAATGCGCGAGTTTCAAGCGACACCAATATAGTTAAGTACGCCGGCAAGCCTTTTCTCAAAGTTTCCGAGCGAGACAAAGAGGCTGAGGGAGCCGTTAACGCTTACATAGCATGGAAGGGGGGTACGGAACCTTACTTGCCGGTGAAGACTGCTGTGGAGAACCGCGTCGTCGAAGAATGGCGCGCGATCAAACTATCCCCTACAGAGGCGTTCATCGCTGGTGGAGCATTTCAAAAACCCAAAGGTGTCATCGATCAAACCTGGTTTTTGGAGCCAAAAACTTCCCGTCTTAAGGATGGACCACAACTTCTGCGCGCGCGAATGGCGTGCACGCTCACGAGTCTCTCGTCCGGAAAAGTGCTGATCAGCGGTGGTTTCGACGGCACCGGGGCACCGCTCTCCGATTGCGAGTGTTTGGATCCTAGAACTCAATCAATTTCGAAATTTGCATCACTGTCATTGCCGCGTGCCGGTCACACAGTATTAGAAATGGGCGATGGGAAACTACTCGTCGTCGGCGGCAAGACGCTTGCGCACCTAGCCGACTCGGATGGACAACTAACCTCGAGCATCGAGGCGTGGAGCATGGAGAAAAACAGATTTGAGATCATCGGAGCGGTAAGGAAGGCCAGCTACGAGCCGAAGCTGTTTCTGATCGACAAGGCTCATGTACTCATAGGAAAGGGACACATATTTTCCGGAGAATCGGAAACTCTGGAGTCTCCGCCCGCTGAGATTTATCCTGGAGCCGTGAACGCTGAATGAAGAGACGCTATTTCGCCGCGACGGCAAGGTCTTTTTCTGTGATGGGCTCGACGCCTTCACGGTAGTACTGGAGCGTTCCGGCAAGCACTGCCAGGTTCGCTGATGTGCGCATATCTTTGCCCCGTTGAATTGATGCGCAGATGGCGGCAAAGCTTTGTTCACCACAGCCGGTGGCATCACCTGCACATTTGGCGCCGACTTGCGGGGCCGGAATCAGCGCTTCACCATCTTTTGAAGCCAGGACGGCACCGTGTCCGCCACGTGTGAGAAGCACGTGCTGCGGCCCCATCGAGACGAGCTTGCGTGCTGCTTCCATGGCGCTGTCGTTGTCCTTGACTTTGATGCCGGTAAGGTTGTGCGCTTCCTCGTCATTGGGCTTAAGAAGGAAGATGTCACCATTGATAAGCGAAGTGACATCCGTTCCGGAACGCGCGCCGCCCGGATCCAGCATTACTTTTACGTTGTGCTCGCGTGCTTTTTGAATTGCGAAAATGGCGGTGCCGAAAGGAACCTCCATAGAAAGAATAAGCATTCCTTTGTTTCTAGAAACCGCGCGGAAGAGGTGGTCGGACTGCCCGAGGTCGTCCGGAGAAAGTTCGGCGTTGACGCCTTCGATAACATACGTGTGTTTTTTGCCCTCGTCGTCCATGGCTATAAGGGTGATGCCCGGCCAGCCGGTTTCTTTGTCGAAACGCACAAAGCGAATGCCGGAACAGTCCACCCCGGCTTCGATTAGAGCGTCGACCGGCGGTCTCCAGAGTCCGAATGGATCCTGGGTTGTACGCCCAACCATGGCGACTCTTCCATGACCCAGCAAGGCTGCCAACATCTGCCCGACGTAGCGGGATTTGCCGCCCGGGCCAACTTTTAGCTTGGTTCCATAGCCAATTTCACCTTGTTTTACCAGGGTGGGGAACCCGAATCCCACAATGTCAGTGTTGAACGAGCCAATCACTACTGCCGACAGACTGTCAAAACTCACCTTTCGGTACCTATAGAAAGCAAGCCAGTAAAAGTTACACGATTACGTTAAGTCAAGCATTATACCTGGGATGGATTGCGGGACATTACATTTTGCTGTCACGAGGGAGCGAAAAACCGGAACATTTCAAGTGCTTCGGTGTCTATGTGTATGTACGGATGACGCTAAGTAAACTGGTGTAAATCCGGTGGGGCAGAAGAACCTTTATTTCACACGAATTTCATTCGGGTAGGCGAAACTGCAATTGGGGGTTCTTATTTTTCGAACGCTGCAACACCTGTTGGCTGCGGGCTTCAGCTCGCCCCAACTCGATTGATCGCACGCGATTTCGAAGTAATAAGGTGGAGGGTGACTCGATGTTTGGCGAATGGAGAAATGAACAAAACACACTAGATGAGTGGATGGAGCGCAAGCTGGGACCACGTCTGTCTCGCATTGCTGCTCCTGTTGTTGCAACTGCTCTGGACATTGCTGCTGCTCCTGTAGAGCTTGCACAGCGTATTTTCTGGCGTCCTAATACAAAGGGCGAAGAGCGCATGGTGGAAGACCTCCACGCGAAGTCTAAGAGACAGCTGACGCAAACTTATCTGGATGGTTGCACTCAGACCTTCTACGCTGAGAAAAAGTCGGGTCTTAGGTTCGATCCCAAGCGTACGCATGAAAACCTGGATGCTTGCACTTCCGGTACCTTCAAGACGATCGCTGTTGGCGCTCAGAATGTAGATGAGGCTTACACCCTGCCGATCACTCCGGCAGCACCCGAGCATCATGCGCCAAACAGCGTGAGCATCGCTCGTATGACTGATTCTCAGATCATCTCCGGTCGCCCGCGCAGCTTGCTGGTGCGCCCATTCAAGGGGGAGTACGCTGCAAATGAGTTCGGCGCGACGGCTTCTGGAACCTTTGTTCCTCTTTCCGGCTTCCACAAGTGGCAGCAGGAAAATGCTCCTCATACTCCCGCGAACAACCCTAAGAAGTCTGGTAGTTTCCCAGCCGTGCTTCCGGGTGAGAATCCTCATGGTTTGAAGCAGTTCATGAGGAGCAGTGACCGCGAAAGAGGGTCGTAAGCCTTCGTTACGGTCTGGCGTGGATATGATCTTGGCTCCTCCGGCTAGCCTATAATCGGCTGACCGGAGGATTTGCCATGGAAATACTGCGTCAACGAATTTTGAACGACGGGAAACACCTGGGTAAGGGCATTCTCAAGGTCGATTCATTTATGAATCACCAGATCGACCCGCTTCTGATGCAGGCTGTGGGCGAGGAATTTGCAGGACTGTTCAAGCAATTCAATCCGACTCGCATTTTGACTGCTGAGACAAGCGGTATTGCACCGGCACTGGCCGCAGCGATGGCATTGAAAGTGCCGCTGGTTTTCGCAAGAAAACACAAACCCGTGACAATGGCAGCCGAGCCATATGTAGAATCAGCGCCCTCGCACACCAAAGGTGGCGTAGTTGATTTGATTGTTTCATCCGAATATTTGGAAGCCACCGATCGCGTTTTGATCATCGACGACTTTTTGGCAAGCGCAAAAACTCTCGTCGCACTGGTGAATTTGGTCAAAACCAGCGGCGCCACTCTCGTCGGCATAGGCGCAGTCATCGAGAAAGAATTCCAGGGCGGACGCGCGCTTCTCAAAGATGTGACCGTGCCGATTCACTCGCTCGCAATCATCGAAAGCATGGACGAGAAGATTATTTTGAAAGAGAAAGCCAAGGTGTAGGGGCGACGCATAAAGCATTGGGAACGCCGGTGCGCATTGATAAGAATGCCAGCTAGAGGGAGTGTGATAATGAAAAGTCTATCTTTCCAAGTCATGAGCATTGATGCAGTCCTTCTGAACGGCATTATTTTGGCAGTCTTAAGAGCATAATTTAATATCGTCTGGTCATCAGGAGTGCCTGATGCCACTAACTAACGACAGAATTCTCACTTGTTGCAGGTATGAAGATTCTGCATCTGTTTGTTCCTTCCACACTGTCGATTAATATCGTTCCAGCGTGCGCCTCGATTATTCTTGCTGCCAGAGTCAAACGCAAATCGGCAATGAAGTCGCTCTCCATGGCATCGTTGTCCGGCGAATTATCCTTGTAACGCTCGAAGAGACTTTTTGCTACTGACTCGGTAATGACAGGGCCTCGGTCCTGCAGGCATATCTCCAATCGTCCGTCTTCGTACTTTACTTGCGCATTTAATGTTGCAGTCGAGCGATTTTGAAGAAACCTTGCCAGGTGCTGGACCGCGATTGCCAGCCGCTCCTGATCTACCTTGATGAGCGCGGTGATTTCTCCAGAGGTTTCAATCTGCACCCCGGACCGAGCTGGAAGGCGTTTTGCCAGTTCTGAAACCAAACATTCGAGATCGGTTGTCTCTTTGGAGAATTCCATCTGTCCGGCATCAAATTTCTCCAGATCGAGTATGTCGCTGATTAACTCCGTAAGAAACAGGCAATTCAAAGAAATTGCATCCATGCATGCAAGCGAGTCCGGTGACAATTTACTACACCCATATGAGCGACCTGCGCCAGAGAACTGATAGCAGCCAGAGGGGTGCGAAGGTCGTGGCTGACGATAGACAGGAATTCGCCGCGCAGTATTTCCAGTTCTTTCTTGTCTGTTACGTCGTACACCACGCAAAAGAGATCTTCTTCTGCCTGCTTTTGTGAAACGGACCACAAGCAATACACGCTGGAGCAGTTCTTGCGCACCATTCGACATTCGTGAAGGATATCGACGTCTTGCGAGGCTTGATTGAACAAGGCATTTGATGTTGATTCCCAGTCTTCTTTCAATACGAGATCTTGCAAATGTAATTTGCCCAGCTCACTTCTCGTATAGCCCCACATCTGTTCGGCAGCTGGATTCAATGTAATGAAACGAGCATCTTTCGAGATGGTGCAAAGCACGTCTTTGCAGTTATCGAAGACTACGCGTTCTTTTCTTCTCGCTTCCGCCAGTAAGAAGGCCACATGGTGGAAAGATTTGTCCAGATCTGCTAGCTCGTCATTGCCACCAATTGGTGGATTGAGGGTCTCTTCGCGGGCTACGCGATAGCAGTTGTCAGCCATTGTCGCCAGCCTCTTCGAAATCCTGGAACTAAATTGCAAAGCCAGTGCAAATGACAAAAGAATATTCCCAGTCAGTCCGGCAAACAATATCTGTGACTCTTTTTGCCTGATGAGCAGCTCAATCTCGGGACTGATAAATTCGACAGCTTCGGCTCGGTCAATGATTTTAGCCAGATTGCGAGTTTGAACTATCATCAGCGGCAAACTACTCCTGAAATCCATAAAAGTTTTGAATTGAGTCAAGGGATTAACGCTGCGCTCAATTGAAGGCTGCCCAACAAACGGCCGGAGCGCTAATCTCCGGTCAAAAGCTATTTTCATTCTTTCCAGGCAATCCAGAGACTCTTTGTCATCCTTCAGCAGCGCCGCCAGCTCGTTTAGCTTTCTTTTGTAATTCTTCTCGTGATTTCGAAGCATAAATTGCGAGCTTTGAGAAAGCGGAATCGATTTAGACATGATGTAATTCTGGCTCATGAGCTCAAAAGCCTTTACGAAAATCTGGCGCTGGTGTATTTCCTGCGCGCGCTCCTTTGTAAGTTCGAACAACGATACAGTCAGGCCGCCCATGAATATTGAACTCAATAAAAAGGGTATTCCTACTAGAATGGCGCCAACCATTGATAGCGGAAAGCGAAAAGTGGAGACCTGTCCTTCAGGACCAGAGACTGGCGCTCCAACTGATCTTTCAATCGCCGGCTGCACTGGAGACCTGTCCTTGTTGGCAGTTGTCGGTTTAGTGGACGGTGGACCATCCACAGGAAGCGTGAACCAGAATGAACTTCCAGCTTCTTCCCGGCTGTCAACTCCAATCATGCCCCCGTGCGCTTCAACAATCTGCTTGCAAATTGGAAGACCCAACCCAGTACCCGCCTGCCGTTTAGCGTCAGCCAACTCGATCTGTTTGAATTTCTCGAATATTTCAGACTGCTTTGCCGGTGGTATCCCTCTGCCTTCGTCCTGCACCTTGAATAGGATATTTTTACCTTCTTTGCGCGCCGACAGCACTATTGTTTTTCCTTCAGGCGAAAACTTGATAGCGTTGGATAGCAGATTTACTAATACCTGCGTAATGCGATCCGAGTCGGCAATTACCTCACAGTCTGCAATTCCTATATCCAGCGTCAATTTCTTGCATTGCGCTAAGAACTCCACTTCTTGCGCCGCACGCTTCAGAAGAGTGTCAATTCTGGTCG
>JAYRNY010000557.1:0-2175 GCA_041911975.1 bacterium
AGCCAGTCGGAAAGTACTTTGGTGCCGCCTGTGACGGAGCTTCTGTCGCCACCGCTTTCTCTTATTACCGGTGCGCTCTCGCCGGTGATGGCGCTTTCATCAACGGAAGCGATTCCTTCAATCACCTCGCCGTCGCATGGGATAACGTCTCCCGCCTCGGCTAAGACCACATCACCTTTTCTAAGCTCCGATGCCGGCATCTGTTTAAATTCAGAACCATAACTCGCATTCTCCAGCTTTTTGGCTACTACTTCCTGGCGGGCCTTTTTCAAAGTTGCTGCCTGTGCTTTGCCGCGCCCTTCCGCGATTGACTCTGAAAAGTTGGCGAATAAAACTGTGAACCACAACCAGAGAGAAACAGCCAGAATAAACCCCGACTTTTCTTCGGCTGCGCCAGTCAGGGCCGCAATGTACAGGACGGTTGTGAGGACGCTTCCCACTTCAACTACGAACATGACTGGATTTTTGACTTGCACTCTGGGGTCGAGTTTCAAGAAAGAATCAAGAATTGCTCTTTGAACAATCGGGGCGGTGAAAAGACTTTTTGCGGCTTTACTCATTTTTTGAAGACCATTTGCAACTGCTCGACTATCGGACCTAAGGCAAGAGCGGGAAAGAATGTTAACGCACCAAATATGATCACTACTGAAATCAGCAAGATTACAAAAAGACCTGTGTCGGTGGGCAGTGTGCCTGCACCTTTAGGAACTGTTTTCTTTCCGGCCAGTGAACCAGCAATTGCCAGGGCTGGTACTGCCAGCCAGAAGCGTGCATACCACATGGCGATGCCCAGTGCTATGTTGTAAAAGGGTGTATTCGCGTTCAAACCAGCGAAAGCGCTGCCATTGTTATTGCCTGCCGAAGAAAATGCATAGAGTATTTCACTGAACCCGTGCGCTCCATGATTGCAAAGGCTGGAAAGTCCATAGTCAAGAGAAACTGCGATTGCAGCTCCGACAAGTACAATCGCCGGTGGTATCAGAATTATTAAAGAAGCCATTTTTACTTCGTAAGCTTCGATTTTCTTGCCCAAATATTCAGGTGTGCGCCCGACCATCAGACCGGCAATGAAAACGGTGATTAATGCGAATACCAGCATCCCGTAGAGACCGGAACCGACTCCACCAAAAACCACCTCTCCTAATTGCATCATCAGCATGGGGATCATACCGGCGATCGGCAGCAACGAATCGTGCATCGAATTCACTGAGCCGTTAGATGCAACAGTTGTAGCAGTGGCCCACAGGGTCGAATTAAAGATACCGAAGCGTACTTCTTTGCCTTCCATATTGGCAGTGCTTGCCAGGCTGGCAATTTGATGGAAGAGTGGATTTCCCTGCGATTCTGTAAGAGCACAAATCAAAACCCCGGTCAGGAAAATGGCGAACATACTGATGTAGATGACCGCTCCCTGCCGTATTTGCCCGACCATTTTGCCGAATGTCCAACACAATCCGGCAGGAATGATCAGGATCGCCAGTACTTCCAGGAAGTTACTCAAAGGCGTGGGATTTTCCAGGGGATGGCTCGAATTGACATTGAAGAATCCACCACCATTGGTGCCCAGCTGTTTGATTGCCACCTGTGAGGCTGCTGGCCCGAGCGCAATGAGCGGTGTGGCGACTTCTGCGCCTTTGCTGTCTTTTATAGACTCAATTGGAGAATACTGCGCATAAGAATTGAATGTTTGTACAGTACCCTGGCTAACCAGCACCAGCGCGAGGGCAATAGATAAAGGTATGAGGATGTAGTAAACAGTGCGCACCAGATCGACCCAGAAGTTGCCGATCTTATCGGTGGATTGCCGGGCGAATGCACGTATGAACGCCGCCAACACTGCCATTCCAGTTGCGGATGATACGAAGTTTTGAACAGTCAAGCCCAGCATCTGAGTCAGGTAAGACATTGTTTGCTCGCCGGAATAGCCCTGCCAGTTTGTGTTGCTGGCGAAGCTTATTGCCGTGTTCAAGGAGCTGTCCGGAGAAATGGCGGCAAGAGCCTGAGGATTGAGAGGCAAAAAAGGCTGCAGCCGCTGCAAAGCATAGACGGCAATCAGCCCTATGGTGACCACCGGAGTGGAATAACTGGGCTGCGTGTCGCGAAGCGGAATCATGCCTTCGCTGTGCGTCCCAGGTAGGAGGCGTAATCCGGATGCACGCGGCGCTCCGCTTTTTC
>JAYRNY010000558.1:0-6718 GCA_041911975.1 bacterium
ATGCCGATCAGATACGGACCATGACAGTCAGTACTGCGGGGGCCTTTACCAGCATTCGACAGATGCTTTTCATTTGTGCTCATACTGGATTTCTCCGTTCATTTGAAGAAACGCAAGAGCGTTTCTTGACACGACAAAGCGCGCGCCCTCTGTGAGCTACTTAAAGCTCATAAACGGCGCGCAACTTGAATGGTGCTCAGTTCAGAGGTTTGTTCTGAAGATTTAGCGAGTGGAGATGGAAGAATAAATGGAAACTTGAAGAAACTAGCCAACACTCGCTCTTGAATTCAAGAGTATTAAAAAACCTATGCTTTAAAACTAAGCGCGACTTAAGACTGTCCGCGAAAGCTTGTGCCGACGTGGTTTTGCCATGGTTGTTTCAGCTTGCGAAGGCACGCAGAAGAGATTGAAAACAGAGGCTGCCGCAAACCGCGCCAGCTGTTTAGCGTTGATAAGCGGCTGCACTCTGAGTTGGCGCTCAGAAAATTGCAGTCGGGTAATACAAGTCCAACCAGCGACAAACGAAGAAAACAGCCAGCACCATGGCAAAAACAAGTAAGAACCAATCTAGGAAAGTCATGCGTTCAGGGTCTAACACGAAAACACCTTTTCAACTGGTTCTGGGAGTACAGCTGATTCTGCTGATCGGTGCTGTTGTGATGCTTACACACTCACTCTTATGCCGGTATAATCTGTTTTCGACATTTTCGACGAGCATAAAGGTGACTTATATGAGCAATGGACCCCAGCTACTCGGTATTTTACTCTGTGAGCGCGTTTTGCAGGATGTGCTTAGACGAGATGCCATTTCACTGATCAACATTCACAACGGCATAAGCTCGCAGTCGTTTCCTACTCTCATTCCGCTGCTTTATGCTTTCGCTCAATTGTCTGCATCGAGCAATCAATTCAAGTATCAATTCAAAGTCCTCGATTCACGAGGCACCGTCATTACCGCATCTCCGGTGGCTCAAGTGGAGCCGCTCACCAACGGCGAGAGCACGCACAAAGTAATGAGCGCTTTTACCGGTCTGATCTTTCCGGCTGAAGGTTCTTATCGCGTAACACTGGAAGTGGAAGAGAGAGAGCTGGGCAGCTTGCCCTTCCAGGTAGTGAAGATTGCTCAGACAGAAACGGCCAACGCGTAAAGACTCAGCAGGCGGGCGGCATGTAAGCCGCCCCTACAGACAAGTTTGTTGACGGTTTATATTCCGTTTGCGAAACATCATATAAACTCCAGAGGAAAACCTGTCGACGCTGCCATAAAGGCAGTTTTTCGATTGCGCGCGGGCAACGTGTCCGCATGTTCGACTGACAACATTCATTTGCTTTGCGCAACATCTCTCTACGCTGTAGGGGCGGCTTACAAGCCGCCCTTGAAATTTGGCGCCTGCAATGCGCCGCTGCAAAGAAAAGGGCAATCAGTGTCTAGCGGCTTTTAGCTGCGGGCGTCTGCTGTTTTGCGGCCGGTTGAGTGGCGGGCTTGATCGTAGCTTTGCTCGGGCTTGAAATTCCGGCGGCGGCTCTAGCTGCTGGTTTTGCAGGTTTAAGACTGAGCGCTTTTACTTCGTCGGCCTGGGGATAATAGTGACGCAATTGTTCGGCGACCAGCCTGGCTATGTCGGTTTGCCCGGTGGCCGTGGCGAGACGATATTTTGCCCACAGCCCGTACCAATTGGTCGGCTCCAATGTGAGTGCCTGATTGAAGACTTTCTCGGCCATATCGTTGTGATTGAGCTGGACCAGGATCAAACCAGCTGCCACCATCACCAGTGGCTCGGTCGGTCCTAATTTGGCAGCCGTACCCAGGGTTTTTCTGGAGGCGACAAAGTCGTCTTGTGTCTTGGCGTGTTTCAATCTGGACATGCTCATTATCGATGCCACCTGAGCTTGAACTTTGGCATCGCGCGTACTCTCCGCCAGTTTCATTGCATCATCGAATCGTTTGACTGCAATCTCCTGACCTTCCGTGTCGTTTTTGGCCGCCGCCACATCCCACTCCAGCGCTGCGGAACTGGCTTTGGCAAGGGCTTCTATAGTGGGGAAGCCGGCGTCTTTCGCATCTTCGGCCAGACGTAGAAAACCTTTGATACTGGCTGCGGTGTCAGGATGGTTGAGCTGGTGCTGTTGAATTTCCTCGATCCTGGCAGTCAATTCGTTGGCCTTGCGCTTCTCTGGAGTAGTTTCCAAAAACAGTCTTTGACCACGGTAGTCGACGGTCATGCGATAGCGGCTCCAGAATGGATTGCCGAGAACAGCCAGTTTCGTACCTCCCGAGAAGATGCCCGCAGGCACACCTGTGTTCTGCGAGGCGACTGAAAAGACGGGATTGTCTACCGAGATGTCTCCCAGCTTTATATTCTTGAATCGCACGGAGCTGGTCTTGATGCGCCTTCCGTCCAGACCAAGCACGTCACCCATCGGCAAAAGAGAGCTGGGCAAAATCGATTTGACCACGCCTTCGGAAATGTTGTTGAAGGCGGCGCCCGTGTCTACCAGGCAAGTCACCGGGACGCTTCCATCGAGGACGCCATCGACCGCCAATCCGGAGATGCCCAAAGCGGGCTTTGTTTTGACGACCTCGACATTGCGCAAATCCATGCTATCCAGGGGGTCGCGCAAGGTGAGCTGTTTTTTCTCGTAATCGTAGGTGATTAAAAAGCGCTTCAAAATATTGGCGCCGATCAATCCTGCCGGTCTGGCGCCGATCAGGTGATCGAAGCTTGAGAGGCTGGTTACGGCAACCGGGACATTGGACAAAACCACATCGCCAATTGCCACCTTATCGAGATTCATATAATTCATGGCCACGCTGCCTGCGCCTGTGGTCATGGAAATATTGGAAGATTTGAATTTGCCCAGAGTGCCCGCCACATCCTGATCTAGAATGCTTTGCGTGGCGCCGGTGTCGACAAGAAATCTCAAAGTTTGACTGTCGTTGATGGTGGCTCGAACGACAATTTCGTTGGAGAGATATTCAAATGGTATTGTCACCGGACCTTCTTTTAGCCTGGCGATTGGTTTTTCCGTAGGAATGCTGAAGATGCCGTCGTCGGCATCGTTTGCTTCGATTGATTTGATAAACGTTTCGGCCGATTTTTTCTTGTTGCTGTATTCGATGATGTGATAAGGCATGACTGAGCCCATGACCGGGCGGTTGTCCGTGTAGTCGCAGACTTTGAGCGAGGTGACGCCTTGTTCTAAATCTGTCCCCACATAAGAGCTGCGCAAGATCAAATGATTTTCGTCATCGGCGTAAAATGTAGATGGCTTGCCGTCTTCGGCATAGATGTTCACGCCTGTGCAGGGGCGATCTCCGACAACGCAGCGATCTGCCAATTCAATTCTTGAGCCTTTTTCTCCCAGTTTGAGCAAGAGCACCATGCCGTGTTTTACTTCCTCGACTATGCGCTGAGTCGTCGTTTCATCGGCGGGAAAGACATGCTCGCCTTGCTGAATCCAGCATTGCTTGCCATCGTATCCGGTGACCATCGGCTGGCCCATTAATTCGATCTTGGATCTGAGCATTTCGCCTTTGGAAATGGTCTCCGTATCGAAAGTGTTTGTAGCTCCGGAGATTGTCGATACCTGCTGCAGTTGTCCGACGCTTTTGAAAGCCATCGCATCCAGCTCTTTCATCTTCTTGTAGCCTCCATAGGCTTCCAGAATCTGCTTGGCGAGCAGTTTTACATCTGATGAAGATGGCTGTGCGGAGACCTTGTCTGCCTGTGTGTCGGTTATTGCTGCTTTGTCGCCTGCCGGTGAAGCTGCATCAGCAGCGGCATATGCAATTCCTGTGTTGAGCTGGATCAGAAGCGAGGAGAGTGCGATTGAAACAAGCACTCGTTTGAAACGATTTTCAAAAGTTAAAACGGACATCAAAACGCACCTTAGTTTACGTAACTCAATTAGATTTACCCGTGGCAATAGGCTATCTCTATCGATATACTTTCATACTTCCATAGTTATATGTACTTTTGGAAATTCCACGGGCGCCAATCCGATCATGGTGGTATAGTGGCGTGAGTACATTTTGTAATCAAGCAACTACAAATGGCCGAAAAGACTTCCAATATAAGCCTTCGCATACCAGAAGAGTACAGAAAGCGCCTCCAGCTTCAGGCTGACAAGAAGGGGATCAGTTTCAATGCTCATCTTTTGCGAGTCATGGAAATTCACCTGATGAGCTCAGGCTTCGGTCCAGACTCCATGACATCCGGCACCGGGCGTTTATTTCAAATTCGCTCCGAATTGTATCTTGACAATGTGGACGAGACGACCTGGGCTTATTTCATTGATGAGCCCAAGTTTGAAAAGGAACGCGCCTACTATTTGATAGGAATTGGCAGAACAATCCTTCGCGATTGGCAGGTGAAGGATAAGGCGCAGGTATCTAAGGAAGTAGGACTGGCCTTGCTTAATTACTACAATAGGCGAGGTATGGAAGTCGACCGCCTTGTATGGAATCAGTACCCCGGCCCGGAAAATGACGGGCGCAGGGTGCTTCAGGTCGCTGAAGTGCCGGAAACGCTCGAACAGCTGCTGGATCTTCTCATGACCGACAAGTGGACAGACAAGTACGTGTCCCAGGATGAAAAGAGTCAGGACATTCGCAGAGGCCGCTCAGAGTCAGCGCTCTATCGCTGAAAAAACCGCAACCGAGGTCAATCATGTTGGAATTCATCACAGTGTTTTTAGTCAGTTACGTGCTGCACGCCTGCGGCATAACGATTGGCTATCACCGTCTGCTCTCGCATCGAGCCTTTACCTGCCCGAAGCCGGTTGAATACTTTTGGGTTTTCCTGGGGCTGCTGGCGTTTGAGGGCTCGCCCATCTGGTGGGCGACTATTCATCGTGCTCACCACCGCTGGACTGATGAGCAGAAAGATCCCCATTCGCCGCGCAACGGAATGATGTACGCCTTGACCGGCTGGTTGGCGGAAAAGCAATATCTGCCGCATCTTAATCCGCATACGCAGTGTAAGGACTTGCTCAAAGATCCTATTTACAGATTTATGGAATGCGGCGGCAATCTGCCTGCCGGGCACGCTCTGTCCTTTGCAATCGGATTTGGTTTTCGCGGCATTCTCTGGGCGCTTTTCGGATGGAAGGTCGCGCTGGCCAGTCTGCTTGCCGGGTTTGCAGTTTTGAGTATTCCGCTCATGCTCAACGTGGTCTGCCACTTGCCCTCCTGGGGTTACAAAACCTATGCCGGTGACGATGACAGCGTAAATGTCTGGTGGGTTGGGCTTCTAGCGATGGGCGAGGGCTGGCACAACAATCATCATGCTGCGCCCGGATCTGCAAAAACAGGCATGCTGCCATGGGAATTCGATATTTCCTGGTTGATTATCAAAGCCATGCACAAATTCAAACTGGTGCATCGTATGAATGTAGCCACACACTATCAGCTCTTCCGCGCTTCCATGAAGCGGCAGGTCGCCCAAACCCGTGCTGGTAAGGTGCCTACACATCGGCTCATCGATGTGGCTTCGCGCAAACGCAAGCGGGCGCGCGTCAAAGCCAGTTAGTTGTAAGCGCTCCGGGCCCGGAGCGCTTACAAAAGATGCCAAACATTAGTCACAGTTTGATCATGCAACGTGGCTAGAGTAAGGGGTGGAGTGATGACAGCCCATCACTCCAAATGTTTTCCTGGTACGTTCCATTTCTTGTCTGTGAATGGCAAGTTCCTTCGGGGACTTGCTTTCGCTTGCAATACAGTTTTTTAATACCCTTTCCAAACTGCTCTCGGTAAAGGACAATTACACACGGGTTTTTCTCACATGGGAGCGAATCCAGAGTAGATTCGTTCCTGGTTCCGGCGTTGCCGAGAGGTGGTCTTGGTTTTGGACAATCCTATGTCGCCTGTAAAAACGCAAGTGCTCGAATGTGTTGATGCTGTGCGTTTGTGGCGCCGCTCGGCTACGATGGCGGGCGAGAGAGTAGGTTTTGTGCCCACCATGGGCGCATTGCACGAAGGCCATCTGGCCTTGATGCGGGCAGCGCGCAAAGAGTGCGATCGTGTCATAGCCTCCGTTTTCGTCAATCCACTTCAATTTGCACCGCACGAGGACTTCAGCAAATACCCTCGCACTTTCGAGCGCGACCTGGAATTGATGGGTCACGAAGGAGTGGACGCGGTTTTCTATCCCAGTGAAAATGAAATGTATCCGGAAGGCCGCGAGTCCGTGACTAAGGTCGTTCCGCCTACTGAGCTGGCCGACTGCCTGGAAGGACATTTTCGTCCCGGATTTTTTGTTGGTGTGGCGACAGTCGTATCCAAGCTATTCAACATTGTTTTGCCGGAAGCAGCCTTTTTCGGCGAAAAGGACTACCAGCAAATGCTGGTGGTGAAGCGTCTTGTCAGAGACTTGAATTTGCCCATTCAGATTGCGGCTGTGCCGACCGTGCGCGAAAAAGACGGATTGGCTCTGAGCAGTCGCAATGTCTATCTTTCTGAAGCGGAGCGCAAGGTGGCTCCCATGCTTCACCGCACTCTGACGTTTGTGAAAGACTCCGCGCAGTCCGGAGAACTGAGCCTGGAGGCGGCGCTGGAAAAAGGACGCCAGGACCTGAAGAGCATCGAAGGGCTTGATTTGCAGTATCTGGAAGCCAGGCATGGAGAGACTTTCCAGCCGGCCGACCAGTTTGAGCTGCCGAGCGTAATTTTGCTTGCGGCAAAGCTGAAAAGCGTTCGTTTGATCGATAATGTAGTGGC
>JAYRNY010000559.1:0-7552 GCA_041911975.1 bacterium
AGGACTATTCATGATCACCGCAATTAACTTCCTGGCCACAGCGTCCGTCAAATACGCATTCGATTTCGGCGGATTGGTCAAGGCTGCCGGTCAGAAAGCCGCTGAGCTAGCTGAAAAGGCAGGCGACGCGAAGTAACCTCAGCAGATCTCGCAGGGGCGTATTGTATGCGCTAACCCAAAAAGCCGAAAGTCAATTTCGGCTTTTCTTGCATGAGTTCTAGTGCTTTAGAAACAAATTGAGAATTTATCTAGTTGGAAAAGTAGTCACTAAGATTAAATTTTTCGGCGCGCAAAAAATTTCAACTCCCGAGCGTGGAATTGGTCGTGAACGAGAGCGTGAACATCGTTTTTCACCAAGCCCGGAAACCTCTGCCCAGAGAGCATTCGCGACGTTCACGCTATATTCACGTTCTCCTCTTTAATATCTAAACGTGCCCCCTGCCACCCCAGGCTCCAAACGAATGACACGCCGCTCCCTCTCGGTGAAGACTGCCACCAAAGCAACAAGAATCGCGCTTTTGGCGATGATTGCGATGGTAGCGGTCAGTTTCGCATTTACAGCAGCTGACGCAAAAGTCGACTACGCGCAAACTGACTTCGAGAAGGACGCGATAAAGAAATACAATCCCGACGGTATCGAAGCCACATGGAACGCGTTGGACCAAGTTCAAGGACCATTGAGCAACGCACAGATGGGTGCTGTTTGGAACAACCAACCCAAAGATATGGTCGCCAACCAAATGCGCCCAAAGAACGTGGTTCCAAGAGCGCAAGCACACACACAAGCACAAGCCAACCAGAGCGGCAATAACGCCGGCGACATAGCCCGCGAACAAGCGATTCAATCGATCGACTACTGCTCGCGCTTCATGAAGAACTTCACCACCGAAGGTGGCAACCGCTGGAACAGATACCGCGACGGTTTCTTCATTCCGATGGCAATCCTTCTCATTCTTCCCGGAGCAGTTCTCACTCAAGTCAGAGCAATCATCGCCCAAGGCAACCCGATTCTCGCTGGACAAGCAACTCCCCTCGAAGGCATTCAACGCGCTATCGTCGGAGTATTCCTCGTCCCCTCCACCTACCTGGTCGTCAACTACTCCATCGACCTCGGCAACAGCCTTCATTACACGATCGCTTCCGAATACAAGCGCCTGCAGGGCACCGACATGTACGAAGATGCGATGTGCGCTGAAATTCGCGCTTTCGGCGTACGCTACCTGAAAGAGAATGCCGGCGCGCAAGATACACCTCCCCAAGACACGGCTGCCCGGGGCAACGACCCATTCGCCAAACTGGAAGGCAAACTCTGGGGCAAACTCGCAGACCCGTGCACGGGACTTCTTCTTGTACCGGCAAATCGCGACGACGCCAGTATGAGTCAGGGCGCAATCGGCACCCGCCTGGCGATGAACATGACCAACGCCGGCATCAACACCGCATGGTCGATTCTCACTGCTTTCCAAATGGCCTTCATGTACTACCTCTTCTTTGTCGGACCGATCATGGCAGCGCTGTGGACGTGGCCGATGAAGATGTTCAAAGACGCATTCCCAGCCTGGGTTGAAGGCGTCATCACACTGTCCTTCTGGTCATTCTTCTGGAACGTAGTAATTCTCATTCTCGCCCTCACCAAGAGTGAAGATTCGACCGGACTGTACATGGTCAGCGCTTGCAACTTCCTGATGACCGCAGCAGTTAAGTATGCATTCGACTTCGCAGGTCTGATGCGCGGTGCTGCAGCCGAAGCCGAAAAAATGGGCGCCAAAGCAGCCAAAGGCGCACAAGGCGGCGGAAAAGGCGGCAAGGGTGGAAGCAAGGGCGGAAGCAAGGGCAGGAAGGGCAGCTCCAATACCGGCGACACAGCTACTCCTGCAGCAGCCCCTGCGCCGGCTCCGGCACCAGCACCAGCCGACGAACCGACCAAAGTCGCAGCCAGAGCATCCCTCCTTCCGAAGCCGGTTGTTACTGCAGACGCAAAACTGAATCCAGCTCCGTCAACGCTAGTAAGCAGAACTCTTCCAGCAATGAAACCGGTCACCGTCGAGATGGCATCCCTTCCGCCTTCGGCAATGACGGAAGAAGAACGCCTCGCCGGTCTAGGCATCGACCCCGACAGAATTACGCCTTACGGCAGCCACTCGATCAGAACCTTCAACCCGGTCACCGGCGTATGGAACGACCCAATCAAGGCTCCCCCGCTGGCAGGCGCACAACCAACCGCTCAAGCACGCAACACAATCGCCAGCGTACTGGGCAATGCAATCCAAGCGATTTTCCACTATCCGCGCAGCGCCAAATACGTTGATCCGGATTCTGTAATAAGACCGAAGAAAGAAGAGAAGCAGGCAGACTTTGTTGAAACAATTGAATGCGACACTGAACTGAACGAAGTCGAACTGACCCCTGCAGAGATTGAAACTTCGCAAGCATTTGCTCAAAGCGCACAAGAGCAAACCCCAATTCAACACCCAACCGAAGAGAGCGAAACTGAGTAAGCAGAAATGAAACACGACCCTCCGAGAACCAACAAAGAGCAAGACGAAAGGTTCTCATTCATGCCGCCTCCCCTCGCTTCTGCCGACAAGGGCAAGACATTCGACGCCACCATGTCGGTATCAGACATTCCGCTGGCCGGCGAAGAAGAAACCTGCAGCTCCCTGCTGTCCAAGATGTCCGATGTGGTCAGTGAAAACGACTACGCAGCGCCTTTGGTTCCCAACGCCAATCTGTTCAGACCGCTCAAGAGCAACACAGCAGCTCCGGTCGAGAAAGATCCGCAACTCAATCAACTTCACCAGTTCCAACAAGCTCAATTCATTCAACAGATTCAACAAGACCACCTCAACCAACAGCAAGCCGCTCCAGCACAACCGGCTCAAGAACCAGTCCAACAAGAGCAAGCAGCACTGACATTTGCACAAGAATTGGCTCAAGTTTACTCCGCCCACATGCCCAGGGTGTTCGCGGAGCAAGAAGCCCAACGTCAAACTTCGCCAAATTACACAGGACCAATCAATTCCTTTATCGCTCCGCAACAAGCGCTAGAAGAAGAAGTGATCACCGTGGTTGATTACACTTCGATGCCCGCTCCAGTAGCTCAACCGGTTACAGTTGCTCAGCCGGTTCAAGCAGCGAAACCGACACAAACCAACTCCGGACTGAACAGCATTTTGAAGAGCCGCGGATTGGCTAAAGCTCCAGTCAACGCCGATGTGTCCAACAGCTGGTTCGCATAAGAATCAAACAAAACAAGATCTCATGGGGGCGCATTGCATGCGCCCTTTTCGGTGCTGGGCAACATACGCCAGAAAATCCAGGAGCCCTTATCTCAAGGCTCGATCTATTGGTCGTCTGTTTTGCCAGAGCTATACACTAATCGCTAATGCGCAGCAGTGGCGATGCCAAAGCTCTTCAGCTTTTCCCGCAATAAGGGCAAAGCTTCCTGCACTGCTAATTCACCAGCCTTGACACACTTCACCGCATCCGACTTCTTGGTAGAAATCAAACTGATATCTTCGGTATTCGGGTGAATTGTGAAATCCGCCAGTCCAGACTGCGGCGTGTCCAGATCCCACAGGTCCCAGTTGATCATGCGCTTGGTCACGCTTCCCGGTTTGCGAAAGTGTTCTTTCGTCATGATCGGAAAAGGTTGATCTATGTTTACGGCGATTACGAAATCAGCACCCATTTCGCGGACCTGCTTTACGGGCAAATTGCATATGGTGCCACCGTCAACAAATAGATAGTCACCAATTTCCACCGGCTTTCTCAATCCGGGAACAGCGGAGCTTGCCTGCATGGCAAAACCAAGGTTGCCCTTGCGAATCATGTACGGCTTGCCATCTAATAGATTAAGCGACACAGCGGAAAATGGAATCTTCAAATCTTCGATATTCATGTCGTGGCAGGAAAGCCCCTTGATGAGATACTTGCGGAATTTGTCTCCGTGATAGAGACCGTCATATACTTTCTTGCTACGAAATGCGAACATGACTGGCGCGACAGCAATTCGCACAGCCAGAGACACAGTCATGAAATTGCGCATGATCTTGCCGTTTTCAAACTCGTCTTCCATATCATCAAGCGATACGCCGGCCGCATAAAGTCCGCCAACCACAGAACCAATGCTGGTGCCGGCTATATAGTCGAATTTTATGCCTGCTTTTTCCAGGGCACGAACAACAGGAACATGCGCTGCTCCTCTTGCGCCGCCACCACCAAGTGCCAGGCCAATCTTAGGCCGTGCCGGCATCGGCTTGTCTTTGCGTCTCTCGATATCAATCATTCGGGCCTGCGAAGTTTCGACAATTCCAACATTGTCGGGAACCGTGGAGATTGGAACCGAGTCCGGCGATACAATCTTTGAGTCCTTTTTGCAGGTCGGTTTTGACTCCTGGCTTGATGCAGCGTCAGTAGGTGCCTGTGTCGAATCGCCAACGACAGTTTTCTCGCCTGGTTTATTCTGAGGCGGGTTGGGATTGGCATCGATTGCTTGATCTGCCAAAACTGCTGGGCACAGAATGCTCGCAGTCAAAATTGAAAGTATCAAAGATTGAACTGACTTTTTGCTAGCCACCATAACTCCTCTGTTTTTACGGTGCGCACGGCAACACACCTGATGTCAGCCCAAAGCGTAGCCCATCGGCGCGGCTTTAACCTTAGCCCCCTCTATTCTTTCTCAATGCTTTCGCGCTATGGAGGGGAACTTCTTTCCGCCCCTACATTTTGGATACCTCATTCACTGGCCGCCGTGACAGCAGGCGGTTCACTGATTTGAGGCGAATCAGGTAATCGAGGGGATATACAAAACTGCGAGGTGGTGTGTGCAACCCTGATACGGCGGCGATTTTATTGACGTATGCAACACAATCGCGAACGCCCGTGTGGAAGGTCGTATTTTGGACAAATTCCTCACGCACGGCGCGAGCCCGTTCATAGGCTGCCCGATCGAGCCGCACGGCAACATAGTCAAAGCTTCGCATGTTACCGATCATTGCTCGATCGCCCATGACGCCTGTGACATCCGAGTAGAGAGAGGGGAGCATTTCAGCGGCGGTGGCCGGCACAAACCCGTCGGATTGAGCATTTTCAAGGTTTTCCGGCCGGCAGCGATCCCAGATGATGTAGCAGTGGCCGGGATAGCCATGTGGATTGTTTGCCAGCCCGGCGCAAATCATAAAACAACAATCATCGAGAGCTCCGCTGTTTCTTGCCCTGCGCAGATCCACTGAGATCGGCTGACTGCGCGGCAGTCGATAGACACATGCCCAATAGACAGCAAAGATGAGAAGGCCTATCGCGACCAGTGAAATCGAAAGCGCTGCGTATTTGGCCAGTGTCGCAATGTCTACTTTCACAACATAATTCCAAGAGTCAGGATGCATCGAGCGGCAGGAATGCCGCGCCGCATGAGCGATTAGTTTCACTCTAATGAAGTTGAATCCATAGCGCTTGGCACGCTCAACAGTTTTTCAATTGATAGCTGAGTTCCAGACTCTTAAACCCTGTTTTCTGCTGTTACAGACCATGAGGTCAAGACCTTCGATCTACTAAAATTTTCAGTCCCTCTGCTCGTACCGCCCAGCCGGTGACGGTCAGAGACTGGGCGGAGTCCCGGCACAGACCTGGACGCACTGCAGAAATTGGAGGCAGCGTGAAAAACATAGGCATCATCACATCAGGCGGCGACTGCGGCGGTCTCAATGGCGTTATCAAGGGAGCGGCACTGACGGCCCTTTCCAAGGGAATGACTGCTTACATCGTGCCGAACGGATACGCCGGACTTTACAATCTCGTTGACTTCCAGTCGCTTTGCAAGTTGACACCGGAGCGTATTGAGCAAATCGATGTCATCACCGCCGGAAGCGAAGCCGGAAATTCGCGCGTCAAAGTTTCCAAAATCAAGGATGACAAAAAATATGACCGCATTAAGGAAGGATTGAAGAAGTTTTGTCTGGACGCGCTGGTCATTGCCGGCGGCGACGACACCGGATCGGTAGTTGCCGACCTGGCTTCGCAAGGCATTCCCTGCGTGCATGCACCAAAAACGATGGACCTCGACTTGATGCCGTACAGCGTGGGCGGCGACTCGACAATCAATCGCATCGCCGAAGCAGTGCGCGATTTGAAGACAACCGGCCGCACTCACAATCGCATCATCGTCATGGAAGTATTCGGAAGATACGCCGGTCACACAGCATTTCGCGGCGGTGTAGCAGCCGATGCCGACGCGGTTTTGATTCCCGAGATCCCGGTGGATTTCGATGTTTTGTACAAACAACTGAAAGCAAAATTCATCAAACGCATCGAGGAGAGCGACGTAAAAGCAGGAACTTGTGTGGTCGTCGTTGCTGAAGGATTGAGGGATTCATCAGGCAACGAGCTGGTCGACATGAGCTCAGAACCAGACTCTTTCGGGCACAGAAAGCTGATCGGCGCCGGTCGTTATGTAGTAAAACAGATTGAAGATCGCATCAAAGCCGATCCCGAAATCAAAGAATTCATGAAGCGCACCGGTCAATTTGTAGCAGGCGTCTATGAAATACCGGAAGTGCGTGAGATTCGCCCCAGCCACATGGTGCGCTGCGGTTCGTCATCGGCGATGGATTCGAACTTCGGACTGGAAGTTGGTTCAGCAGCGGTAGAACTTGTTTCGCAAGGAATCAACGGCGTCACCGTCGTCTCCTACCGCGCCGGCAATCTCGAATACATGGACGTCAAAGAAGCAATCGTGCAGAGGCTCGTGGATCCTGCTGACGTTGCGCTTTTCGAAACGCTCGGCATGTCCTTTGGCAGAAATCCGGAAAAGCCGAAGTTCGAAGCCAAGAAAGTCACCGGCAAGCCAGAGCGCGTATACTAAAAACTTGTGCAGGGGCGGCATATCTGCCGCCTGGACAAGGATGCGCATGCGCTTCGCCTGCTAGTCATAACGAAGCTTGCCTGCATTTTTTTTGTGCAGTTCAATAGCCTTCTTGTCGTCGGCAGCTGCCAAATCAGCTCGCCCCAGAGCGCGACATATATCGGCGCGCTCTCTGTAATAGCCGTCATACTGCGTTTCAAATTCAAGCAACTTATTTACGTCAGCGAGAGCGGCTTGCCAGTCCTTCGTTTTCTTGGCACATTCGAGATGTTTTCCAATCGAAGCCATATCCTCCGGGTTCATTTTATAGCCATCGGCTCTATGGCGTTCCTGAGCCGTTTCCGGCTTAATAGACTTCTTTGCCTCACCATCTGTGGCAAAGCAAAACACAATGCAAAATCCTGCACATGCGGCAAGCAGATAGTGTTTTGCAAGAGCCAAAGCAAAAACCCGTTATTCTGCGGCGGGGATGCCGCGGAACAGTATAGCCCGACATCACGGACGGGCGAGAGAAGGGCGCCGAGGAGGCAGCCGGAGCGAGCGTCGGATGCGCGCGGAGGCGGAGCCGAGCGCATACGGATGAGCGAAGGGCGACGAGGAGTCGTCCGCAGCGAATGTCGGTAGCGCGCGGAGGCTGAGGCGGAGCCGAAGCCGTAGCGCTAAAAATAGTCCCCGAAATGCCCGAGAGAG
>JAYRNY010000560.1:0-2564 GCA_041911975.1 bacterium
CAACTGTCTGTTTCGGGCAATTGCCCATTGCAACGGGCGCAATTTCGGGTCAGGAGCCCGCCCACAGGAACCTCGACGGCAAGGTTGCAATGAGGACAAGAAACTTCCTTTTTCAAGGCGGTGACCGGAATAGATGGATTTTCGGTCTTTTTCGATGTTTCTCGATCAGACATATTCGACTTCAATGGCCTCGGCAAGAGACCGCCCGATTGCTATTTCCAGATGATTGCGAACAATGATTACCGGACCACCTTTGATGCTCTTCTCAACCGTCAGTTCCGCCCCTGCCGAAATGCCGAAACGCAACGCCTGCATAGTTATTTCATCGCCCACGGTTTCTAAGACCATGAGTTTGCGCCCTTCTCCGGCGTGAGATAAAGTCAGTCTTTCAGTTGCCAATTATCGCCAGCCTCAAGGTTCAACGACGCCAAGGTACCTGAGAATCAAGCCTTATCGCTCGAGCCGTCCTTGAGCCGCCGTCCAGCTCTCAAGCGTTCGCGCTCGGACTGCATGCGCGAGGGCATCTGTCCTGATTTTTTCTGGGCTTCCCGGCAGGCCGGGCAGAGACCGAAAATTTTGAATTGCGCATCGATAACTTCGAAATTGTGGCGGGCACCAATCTTTTGACCGGCTTCCTCCAAAAAATGATCTTCGAATTCAATAGTCACGTTGCAGCCGATGCAGATGATGTGCTGGTGCGGCAGAGTATCTTGCTTAAGCTCATAGTGTTTGTGCCCTTCTGCAAAATCCAGTTCGCGCAGCAAACCCAGTGAAGACAAAAGTTTGAGCGTGCGATAGGCGGTGGCCAAACTGACATTGGAGCCTTTTTCCAAAAGCAGCATGTGCAGCTCTTCTGCCGACAGGTGATGTCCATGCACCTGTTCGCGAAAGATCTGCAAAATAGTTTCCCGCTGCGTCGTGATGCGATGACCACGCTTGCGCAGGCTCTCAAAAACCGGGTCAGCCGGACTGGATAGATTGGTATGTTTGGCTTCTTCGCTCACATCCATCCTTAGACTTAATACTCAATTGGCAAGAATAACATATTTAATCATGCACCTTGCTTAGCAGTACTGAAACTTCAAGCCAATGCCCTGTGCGCCTTGAGAGTGTCCTTCAAAAACTGTCCTGTATAAGAGTCTTTGACCTGGGCTACGTCCTCGGGAGTGCCCTCGGCGATTACTGTTCCGCCGTTCTCCCCACCTTCGGGACCAAGATCGATAATCCAGTCCGCCTGCTTAATGACGTCAAGATTATGCTCGATGATGAGCACTGTGTTGCCACCATCGACAAGTCTGTTCAAGACATGCAAGAGCTTGTCCACGTCAGAGAAGGAAAGACCGGTGGTGGGCTCGTCGAGAATATAGAGAGTGCGTCCGGTAGAGCGCTTGGAGAGCTGCTCTGCCAATTTCACGCGCTGCGCCTCACCGCCTGAAAGTGTGGTGGCCGGTTGTCCTAGTTTGATGTAGTCGAGACCGACATCCATCATCGTGGTCAGCTTGGAGACTGCTTTGGGAATATTGGCGAAAAATTCCAGCGCCTCTTCCACAGTCATCTCGAGAACTTCGGCAATGGAGCGCGATTTGAATTTGACCTCGAGAGTCTCGCGATTGTAGCGAGCGCCCTTGCAAACATCGCAAGTGACGAAAACAGAAGGCAAGAAATTCATTTCGATTTCGTTCATGCCTTCACCGCCGCAGGCTTCGCAGCGACCGCCTTTGACGTTGAAGGAGAAACGACCGGGCAGATAGCCTCTGGCTTTCGCTTCATTGGTCATGGAGAAAACTTCGCGAATAACATCGAACAGACCAGTGTAAGTAGCCGGGTTGGAACGCGGAGTACGGCCAATCGGCGACTGGTCGATGTCGATTACTTTATCGATTGGGTCGAGCCCTTCTATCTTCGTGATGCCGGGCGGCTTTGCCACGGTCCCATGCAAGTAGTGGCGCATGTATTCATAGAGCAAATCGTTGACCAGAGTAGACTTGCCCGATCCGCTCACGCCCGTTACGACGACGAATTTACCCAATGGCACATCGACATTGATGCTCTTCAAATTATTCTGGCGAGCGCCGACAATCTTCATCGTCTGCCCGTTTCCTTGCCTGCGCTTGCGCGGCACTTCAATGCGTTTGCGCCCTGAAAGATAGGCGCCTGTTTGCGAAGTGGGAGCAGCGCAAATTTCATCCATGCCGCCTTCCGCAACCAGATAACCGCCATGAACGCCGGCGCCCGGACCGATATCTATGATCCAGTCGGCTTGCCTGATTGTGTCTTCATCGTGCTCGACGACAAGCAGAGTATTGCCCAGATCGCGCAAATGCTTGAGCGTCGTAATCAAGCGATTATTGTCTCTCTGGTGCAGCCCTACGGAAGGTTCATCGAGAACATAGAGAACGCCGGACAACCCGGAGCCGATTTGCGTAGCCAGCCGAATGCGCTGTGCCTCGCCGCCGGATAATGTATTGGCCTGTCTTTCAAGAGTCAGGTAATCGAGCCCGACATTAGAGAGAAAACGCAGCCGAGAGCCGATTTCGATCAGCACCTGATGGGCAATAGTGCGA
>JAYRNY010000561.1:0-5402 GCA_041911975.1 bacterium
GATGCTGCAATTTCCGATATTACTCAAAACATTCGCGAGCTCATGCAGCGCTATCCGGTCAATCGCATAATCATTGCCGGAACTTCGATGGGCGGCTGTACAGCACTCACATACACAGCACTGGCGCCCAAGGACGTACAGGCGAAAATAGTTGGAGCAGTCAGCGTGGAAGGCGCGGGCGATCTTGCCCGACTTTTCAAAGGCACGAAAGACGCTTCCATACCAAATGCACTCGTCAACGCATTTGGAGGCAGACCGGAAATGGTCCCTGAGCGATATGCCAGACAGAGTTTTTTGCCAAACATAAATGCACTTTCGGGGCAGATGCGATTTGCGATTATTTCTGCGACACGCGATACGGTGGTGCCGTCATCCTTTCAAAAGGAGCTGGTGGCTGTTCTGGAAGAAAGAAAATTGCCCTGTCGTCTAATCGAAGTAAACAGCGGGCACGGAGTGCCGCTCAGCAATTTCTATTTAGAAGGACTCAATTTCGTGCTGGGCAAATGAGGCACGCAAAGAAGGACCCGCCGCCCACTTTAGCGTGTATGATTGGGTTGGTTTAGGAAGCTCAAATGGCCGAAACAATCAAAGTTGCAGTCGACACGGTGGCATTTGCTGTAGAGCAGGGCTCGCTGGAAGTGCTTCTCGTCAAGAGGAAATTCGAGCCGTTCAAATCTCTCTGGGCGTTGCCGGGTGGATCGCTTGAAGATACCGACGATACTTTAGATCAAGCAGCGGCCAGAGAGCTTCTCGAAGACACAAACGTAGGCGATGTTTACCTCGAACAGCTTTATACTTTTGGCGACCGCGGGCGCGATCCGCGTGGGCGCACGGTGACTGCGTCGTATCTGGCCCTGCTCAGACAGGAAGGTCTGGAGTTGAAAGCCGGCTCCAAAGCCAGGGGGGTTGCCTGGTGGAAGGTCAACGAATTGCCTGAGCTGGCATTCGATCACGCCGCCATCATTTCATATGCTCGCCAAAGAGTAAAATACAAGCTCGAATATTCTCCGGCAGCATTTATGCTGCTTCCGGAAAAATTCACTTTGAGGGACTTGCAGTCGGTTTACGAAGCAGTACTCGGAAAAGCTGTGGACAATCGAAACTTTCGCAAAAAATTTCTCAACACGGGAGTTTTGCAAGAACTGAACGAGACATCGCAAGAAGGATCCTTCCGCCCGGCGAGACTTTATACTTTCTCGCTAGAAGAGTTTGAAAAGCTGCCCGACAAGCCCGTCTTCATGTTCTAACCTGAGGCATTCGTATGAGGAAGATGCAGAATTTGACATGGGCGATTACGAGAAGCGCAAAAGCAAAAACATGCTTGCTTGCATGTGTGTTTCTGGCTATTTCAAACTCACAATTTGCCAATGCTCAAACACAACACTGGAATACCAAGCCCCGGGAAATTTCACAAAGACTGTCTTCGGCAGCGCTGAATAAATTAGTCTTGAGCGATGCCGACGGCGCCATTCCGCTTCTTACCGACGCAACTCGAGCTGACTCAACAGATCCTCTGCCATTCATGCTTCTGGGTATGGCGCTCAATATGAAAGGTCGGTATCAAGAGGCTCTCGATGCGCTCAAATTAGCATACTCGCTGGACAGCAAAGCAAGAGAAACTTACTTAACTGTCGGATTCAGCCATTTTCTGTCGCATAGATATGAACAGGCGACAGCTGTTTGGAGCAAAGTGCTGCAGTCGAACAGTGACGTCGTGCAGATTTATACCAATATCGGTTATTCACTATTGCGCGATGGAAAAATTGAAGAAGCAGAAAACAGTCTAAGAGAATGTGCGAAACGATCCACATATTCTCAGGCCGCTTACCGGGGGCTGATGCTTTTGCACTATCTCAACGGCAATTTCCCTGTAGCGCGCTCAGCGGCACAGCAAGCGGGTTCTGCCGGTGGAAAACAAGTGCAGCTCATCCTTGCAGAGATTGATTTCCTGGAAGGTAACGGACAATCGGCGACAAAACAATTGGCGAGCATCCCGCGCGCCACTTCCAAGAAAACTAAACCCACTTTTAGCATGGTATCAATCGGATATTTGCCGCAGCACGATTTTCATTTCGATCCGTTCGTAAGTGATTATTTCGACAACGAAAGTTTGATCGAAGCGCGCTTTGTCGATCTGCCGAAGCGAGAATCGAAGCGTGCCGCGCTGGCCAAAAAGGGCAAAGCTGCCGACGCAATTTCCCAGGCGAAGTCCCTTTTGTCCACGGCTTCCAACGATGCGTATCTGAATTTGCAAGCGGGCATGTTCCACCTCGCCAATGCAGAATTTGCGGAAGCGTCTCAAGAATTCGCGCGTGTCATAGGCAGAGCACCGGACTGGCATCTGGCGAAACTCTATCTGGCTTTGAGTCGTTTTCGTGAAGGCAAGATCGACGATGCAAAATCAGCCCTGGAGATGTTTGAAAAAGCCTGCCCTGGTCGCCGCATTGCTCCGGTATTTACAATGATCAAGCAAGCCAATGCACCGGCTGCGACAGAACAACAACAGCCGGCGCAAGAGAAGAAAGACGATCAGTTGGTCATACCTCCAGGCCAGACGCCGGGCAAAGGCGACGCCGGCTTCTAGTTTGCACTTTTCACGTCGGCGGGAATCTCGAACCAGAAGGTAGAGCCTTTTTTCTCTATGCTTTTCACCCCGATTCGCCCGTTGTGTTTCTCAACAAGAGCCTTCGAGATTGCCAGACCAAGCCCTGTTCCGCCCTGTGCGCGCGTGTCGGAAGAATCCAGTTGTTGGAATTTGCCGAACAATCTGTGCATTTGATTCTCGGGTATGCCCGGTCCATTATCTTCCACTTCGAAGCGAACAGCACCATTTGTGCCACCAACTACGCGAACGTCCAGCTTACCTTCCGGTCCGGAAAACTTGACGGCGTTCGAAACGAGATTGGTCAATATTTGCACGACCCGATCGTGGTCTCCTTTGACGGGGCGCTTATCATCGACATGCACAGCGATTGACACGCCATACTCTTCGCACATCGTTCTCAGTGAATCGGCTGTTGCTTTGACCATTGACTCGGAATCGAGCGATTCGAGTTTCAACTCCAATTTTCCGGCTTCGATCTTACGCAGATCGAGGATGTCGTTGATCAAACGAATCAATCGATCGCAGCTCACCCGCGCAATTGTGACAAGCTCAAGTGCCTCGTCGGGAATCTCTCCGACTACACCGCCTTCCATAAGACCAAGGGCGCCGCGAATAGATGTGAGCGGCGTGCGAAGCTCGTGAGATACGGTGGAATAGAACTCACTTACTCTCAGCTCAACTTCTTTGCGTTCTGTAATATCACGGATGATTCCCGAGTAAAAGTTTCTCGTACCTAGTACGACTTCGCTGATACGAAACTCCACCGGCATCAAACTGCCGTCGGCGCGTTTTACAATAAGCTCTCTGTCAGAATAGTTCTTTGCTTTCAAATCGTCGAGAACATCCTGGATGGTGCTGATTCGTCGATCGCCGATTCTGTCGACGGCAGTCTCACCGGGGATGATTTGAGAAACAGCCTTGCCCAGAACATCGTCGGCATCGAAGCCGAGAATTCGCTCGAATGCGGGGTTGACCAGCTCGATGGTGCCACCGAGATCGAAAGTGACGATGCCGTCGATGGCGCTTTCCAGCATGGCACGGATACGAGCGTCGCTGTCTTTCAATCGCATCTCGGCAGACATTTGCTCGGCAAACTGATTGATCTGAATAGCAACTGAATTGAGCATCAGGAAAAATTCGCCGTCTGCTTTAATAGATTCTTGACTGACGAATTCAAGAACACCAAAGACCTGATCGTCTTCCGTGACGGGAAACGACATATATCCGACCCGTTCCGGAATGTTGTCCATTCGTCCTTGCAAGCCTGATTCAGCCGCGGTCTGAGCGATGAATGGCTGTCCGCTCACAAGTGGAATGCCTAAGGCATCTTCGCCGCGCCCGAAAGTCATGCGTCTGGAATTTTCGACAAGCTGTTTCAAATCAGCATTCGATTCGCACCAGCTTCCTTCGTATCTGAGCACATCGTCCTGTGCATCCAGCATCCACAGGATACCGAGAGACCACTGGCGATTGGTGCAGATCGCCTTCAACATCTTGGGAGATGCTTCGGAGAGATCGGACGACTCGGCAAGTGCATCAGTGATTGCATACTGCATCAAAAGATTGGCTTCGGCATTCTTCCTTTCCGTTATGTCCTCGAATGTCCAAATATAGCCACGTGAAACACCTTCCGAATCACCAATCGAAGTAACGCGCGAATGCAACCAGGAAAGGGGCTTATCCTCGCGCTCCACCCGGAACTCAGTGACATGCTCGTTCGACTCGCTGATCGAGCTACTCCAATTCTCAATCATGCTTTCCCGGTCATCAGGGTGGATACAATCGAGCCATCCTTTATCAAGGCAGGAATCATGCAGAAGTCCGGACTGATCTTCCCACCTGCGGTTAACGTATAGACAGTTTCCCGAAGCATCAGTAAGCACAATACCAATCGGCGAAGCTGAGCTGAGCATACGAAATCGCTCTTCCGTAACGCGCAATTCACGCGTGCGCTCTTCGACTCTTGCTTCAACAATGACATTGGTCGCTTCCAGCTCCGCCTGCCTCTGACAGGTGTCCCAGAGGTCTTTCGTGCTTTCGATAATGGAGCGCATCAAGAATAGATCTTCGAACGTGATCCAGCCGCCGTGCTCGAGGACTCTCCATGGACTGGCGTACTCGACACCGTAAACCGAATGAGGCCAGTAAATACCTCGCACTCCCTGATCGAGCAAAGCAACAACCGATGCAGTAACCAGCACACGCCAGTCTCTGTAAAAGGCCAAAATTGCCAGCGAGCCGAAAATGTGGAAATGAGTCTCCATGCGTCCGGCAGTCAGTTGGATCAGTAACCCGGACATGAGCATCTGGGCGATTGCAATTGAATGGCGTGTAAAAGCATTGCCGGGAAATTTCACGGCCATGAAAATCGGGAAGGCGATTATCGAAGAGCCAAGCAAGGTGGCAACCGGGAATTGAGATACGACAGTTTTGTCGACTTGCGCCCATAGCTGGCTGGACACTGTAAGCGACAGCAGCATGCCCGCGATCCACTCGGCCAGGAGCAATCCGGCAAACCATCTGTCCTGATTGACGAAATTCTTCTTGCGCTGCTGATCGAAGATACGCCCTGTACGTTCCAGGACTTTATCGTATGCCTTGTGGATGGTCTCTGTTTCTGGCATTGCTAAATCATATTATGCACATCAAAAACGCCAGCCGGGAGCCAAGCGCCGACCATTACTCTTATGCCCCAAAATGCGTCCGAAATGCCGCCCTGGCTGACCGCCGGCGCCTTTTGGTTATCGGTCCTTTTTAAACCTCTCGAAGAATCCGCTGCGTTTCATCTTGTCGCCGC
>JAYRNY010000562.1:0-4965 GCA_041911975.1 bacterium
CTTTTTCAGTTCCTGATAGAGTGATTCCGTCACAGGATTGTCGTCGTCCATCTTTGTGCCGGAGAAGATCCACTGCCACAATTGGGCACGAGATATTTCGGCGGTGGCTGCGTCTTCCATCAAGTTGTGGATGCCTGCCGCGCCTATTCCTCGTAACCACGACTCGATGTATTGCAAGCCGACATCGATGTTGTTGGCTACACCCTGGCGTGTCACTTTGGCGCCGTCGATCTTGGTATTGAGAAGCTCTTTTGCTGTGGTTTCAAAATCGGATCTCAGATTGTGCTTCTGATTCATCCTGTCACCGAGCACGTCATCGAATACCGAGCGGGCAACAGCGACCAGGTCTGGATGCGCAACCCAGGTGCCGTCAAATCCGTCACCGGCTTCACGCGTTTTGTCTTCTGTGACTTTCGCAAATGCCTGCGCGTTTATCTCTACATCCCGTCTGCTCGGAATGAAAGCTGCCATGCCGCCGATTGCATGAGCGCCGCGCTTGTGGCAGGTTTTCACCAAAAGCTGAGCGTAAGCACGCATGAAAGGAACTGCCATTGTCACTTGTGCGCGGTCGGGAAGCACGAATTCCTTGTGCTCTCTGGTCTTTTTGATCAAACTGAAGATGTAGTCCCAGCGCCCGGCATTCAGTGCTGCAGCGTGCTCTTTCAGTTCGAACAATATCTCTTCCATCTCGAAGGCGGCGAGAATTGTTTCAATTAATACGGTGGCGCGGATGATACCACGAGGAATATTCAAATAGTTTTGCGCGAAAATGAAAACGTCGTTCCAGAGTCTCGCCTCAAGATGACTTTCCATCTTCGGAAGATAGAAGTAAGGCCCGCTGCCCCTTTTTATAAGCTCTTCGGCGTTGTGGAAAAAATAGAGACCAAAATCGAAAAGCGATGCCGAGCAGGGCTGACCGTTGATTTCAAAATGGTCTTCCGTCAAGTGCCAGCCGCGCGGGCGGACAACTAGCGTGGCAATCCTATCGTTCAATTGATAGAGCTTGCCTTCAGGACTTCTGTAAGACAAGGTTCTGCGAACTGCGTCTACGCAGTTGACCTGCCCGTCGACAATGTTTTCCCATGTCGGCGACAGGGCATCCTCGAAGTCTGCCATGAAGACCTTTGCGCCCGAGTTGAGTGCGTTGATCATCATTTTGCGCTCGACTGGACCGGTGATTTCGACGCGGCGGTCTCTCAAGTCGAGAGCCGCTGGTCCCACCTGCCAATCGCTGTTGCGAATCTCTGCGGTTTCGGGCAGAAAATTCGGCAGAGCGCCGCTGTTGATGGCGTTCTGCCGTTCTGCTCGTGCGGAAAGAAGCTCCAGTCGCCTTGCGTTGAAGCGCTCATGGAGCGCAGCGATGAACTTCTTCGCTTCCGGTGTGAGGATTGTTCGTATTGATTCTGTCGATGCGCCTTTGACTTTTATGTTTTCCATCAGAACTGCCATCCCTTATCTCCTGCTTCTAATTGGTAGAGCTCAGGTGCGATTTTGACTGTCTGCGTTCCCTATAAATAAGGATGGAAGCAGCCAGTGGCGATCGGCTGCTTATATATTGATATATTGATCGAAGAGAATCAATACATCAGTTTATTAATTTCCCCTTTTTTGACCCCCCGCAGGACCCATGCGCGGGCGGCTTACATGAGGGCCCGGTGCTGCGAGCCGGCAGATTTGCCAACAAAATTGGGTAATTAGTTGATAGGATTACTTGATATATTGACCGGTACGGATCAATACGTGTGGTTCTCCAGTCCTGTTGATAAGGGGGGTATTCCATGGTCGAGTCGGCTGTGATCAAAAGCGGTCTGGACGGCGTCGTTGTAGCCGAGACCGGAATTTCAGAAGTCGAAGGGCAACGCGGACGGCTGATTATCAAGGGCTTTGATGCCGAAGATCTCGGCTTTTCTCATACCTTTGAAGAGACCTGCGCCCTCCTCTGGTCATCCAAAGAGGACGGAGCCGAACTGAGCAAATGGTTCGGTCAGGCGCGCGTAGAAGCTTACGAGATGAGCAAAGACATCCTGCCCGCCCTGTTGCGCGAACATCCCATGGACTCGCTGCGCACGGCAACCAGCCTTTTGACCAGTGGTACTCAGGTGGACAGCAAAGAGTACGCCCGCATCACCGCGGCAATCGGCGTATTTGCTGCCAATTTCTCGCGCATGAACCGCAAGATGAAGCCGATTGCGCCGGATCCGAAGCTCAGCCATTCGGCCGACTATTTAAGAATGATCACGGACGAAACGCCCACCAAGGCACAAGTGGCCGGCATGGATACCTATTTGACGACCGTCTCCGACCACGGAATGAACGCCTCGACATTCACCGCCAGGGTGGTTGCCTCCACTGAGTCGGATAACGTCAGTTGCATCGTCGCTGCTATCGGCGCCCTCAAAGGACCGTTGCATGGCGGAGCACCTGGACCGGTTTTGGACATGCTCAATGAAATCGGCAGTCCTGAGAACGCTGAGAAGTGGATCAAAGCTCAGCTCGACAACCGCAAGCGCATCATGGGTATGGGGCATCGAATTTACACCGTTCGCGATCCACGCGCAGCGATCTTTGAAAAGGCATTGAGAAGGCTGGAAGACGCCGGTCTCAAGGCTTCACGCCTCAGGCTGGCCAGAGAGGTCGAAAGCACCGCCGAGCGCATCTTGGCTGAGCGCCATCCGGAAAAACCGCTCAAAGCCAACGTCGAATTCTATACCGCCGTATTGCTCGACTCGCTCAAGTTGCCGAGCAACATTTTCTCGTCGACATTTGCCGTCGGCAGAGCAGCTGGTTGGTTCGCCCACATTGCCGAGCAGCGTGCGCTGGGAAGACTGATCCGCCCTGCATCGAAGTACACCGGTCAATATCCCAGGTAGAGTCACGCTCAAATGCAAACCACCAATCCGAAAGATCTACCCGATCCCGAAGATAAGCTGTTGACCGGCAGTCAGGCTGCAGAGTTTCTCGGAGTCAAATCAGCAACTCTCTACGCGTATGCAAGCCGCGGCATGATTGAAAGTCAGCCGGCGAAAAACGCCAGAGAACGAACATATCGTTTGAGCGATCTGATCAGACTGAGGCAAGCATCTCGCGGGTTTAAATCGCCAAAAGATCAGGAACCAGCTGTCTGGACCGGACCCGTAATCAAGTCGGCGATTACTGAAATACGCGAAGACGGGCACTATTATCGCGGGCAGAGCGCGCTTGAATTAGCTCGTTCAGACAAGCCTTTCGAGGATGTCGTAGATCTTTTGTGGGAAACAGGAGCCACGCAGGCGAATCAATGGAAGAGGATGAAACCGCTTGCATTGCCGAAGGAACTTCGACCGCTTGCCTCTAAGGATGCCGACTTTCTCGATTTGCTGAAATTGATGTTGGTCAGTGCAGAGATGAGCGATCCTGTTTCGAGGAAACTTCTTGCAACCGATATTTTTGAGACAGCCAGAAGGTTGATCGTGACAATGTCTTTGAACCTCGGACTGCCGGAAAAGCGCGATAAGTACATTTCCGATGGTCCATTTCCAATTGCGCAGACTCTGCTTCACGCGCTGACAGGCAACAAGTCTCGCGAGAAGGCTCAAGCGATCAACTCGGCACTCGTGCTTTGCGCCGACCATGAATTGAATGCGTCGGCGCTGGCAGCGCGAATTGCCGCTTCCTGCGACGCGTCTCTCTACTCCTGCGTAGAGTCCGCTCTCGGTGCCTTCTCCGGCAGCCTGCACGGTTCTGCCAGCCGCAGAGCAGAAGACATCGTCACTACGTCATTGAAGTTCAAAGCCGTAAGCGCCTGGCTCAAAGACTATCTTCGCCAGTTTGAAACAATACCTGGATTTGGAACCGATCTCTATTCACAAGGTGATCCGCGAGCCAAGCATTTGATTGAATGTGCGCAGCAGGTGTCGAGCAAGAATACGCACTTGAAGCGCCTTCTTGAAATTGTTGAATGTGTGCGAGATCAGCTTGGCTTGGAACCGAACCTCGATGTTGGTCTGGCTGCAATCTCATATGCGCTCGCATTGCCTGCCGGAGCCGGCTCGACAATATTCGCAGTAAGCCGCTCTTCAGGCTGGATCGCGCATGCCATCGAACAGCGCATGTACGGTGGTGTCATTCGACCGCGCGCTCGCTATATTGGCAAGAGCTGATCGAGAAATCTTTGAACCACACGAGCGGTAATTTTGTTTTTTCGTCCAATATTGGTTTGCCTGTGAAGCCCATGCACCACACAGCAAGGTAATAGTCGCCGTTGTACTTCACGACAATCGTGCCCGGTGCTGCGCTCTCCGGTTTCAGTTTCACATTGCTCAAACTCAATGCAAAAGAAGCGGAAAGATACTGGTCGCTTTCAATGATGATCTTGCAGAACTCAGAAGGCGCCATGCCGGAATTGATCAATTCCTGACGAAGCTCTTTAGACACAATGCTTGGATCGGCAAATGGGTTGCGCGGAGGAAATTGAGAGACTTCCACAGCATTTGTGCGCGCGTTATCTAGTCTTTGCAAATCTGAAATTGATTCGGGAAAGTGTTCTTGATTGAGTCGATAGCTGACAGCCTTGTCAAAAACTTGCTTTGCAGCGGCAACTATTTTTTGATCGCCTCTCAGTGCTTCCGCTTGCAATTGATAGATAAGTAGTCCGAGTTGTTGCTTGGATGGCGCAATTTGTACCGGACCAGGTACAGCGGGTGCGGCAGGTTGAGCCGTCGCACGATTGCTAGCGAATCCGAGAAGGACAATCGCCACCAGAAACGCTGGACTCAAATTATTTGATGATCGAACTTTTTTTGCATTCATGTAAAACGCGCCAACAAAACGCCGTGCCACTAAATATAGTGCACACGGCGTCAAACTTTCTATAAATTCAATAATTCTTTCTTAGTGACTGCGAGCGTCGGCGGAGAGATCTTCGTCGTTAAGCTCGTCGAGCCATGATTGCGGCACTTCGACAGAGCCTTTGCCTTCGAGAATTGC
>JAYRNY010000563.1:0-8888 GCA_041911975.1 bacterium
AGTTGCCAAAGCCGATAGCCTGAGATCATAATGGTTGAAATGCAGGACAGTGCCACCCGTCTGAAAGCCGGGCGCAGATCATATTCATCTGAAGCGATGCTGAAAGAAGAGATGGCCACAGTCGCGCGCGCAATGGCGGCAGAGCATCCTTGTTCGCGGCATCCGCTATTTGACTATCTCGACAATGCAAAGATGAATCACGAGCAAATCTGCAGATTTCTCGCAAACTACGACGCTCACGCATCTTTGTTGCGCCGCCTTCTGCTCAAGGCAGCGACCATCATGCCGGAAGAAGCCGTCGGTTACATCCTCGAAAATGTTCGCAACGAATATGGCAACGGCAATCCGGATCACCGCCATCAGCTCCAGCTCTTCGATCTGGCAGCGCGCGCCGGCGTGTCCATCGAAGCATTAGCAAATGCTCCTCTGGAGCCCGGCGTCAAGCGTTACATGGAATTGGTGCCCAATTACTACTTTCCAGAGAGTTCCGGTCTGGAAGCGGTTTTTTTGTATCCGGCAATTTCCGCTGGTGCAATCACCGCCACTGAAATTCTGGCAATCGAAGAATTCCGCCACATGCAAAAGAGCTTCGCTCACCACAGTCTAGACCAGCATATATGGTTCGACCACGTAACAGTGGAAGTCGAGCACTCTGACGAATCCGTCGCTCTAGCAGTATTTTTTGCCGACACTAAAGACGGCGTTGATTCCGTTTTGGAAGGTCTGGAAGGCGTGCTGAATGCGAATATGCAGCTCTATGACGGGCTTCTCGCTGCAGCAAGCAGCTGAAATCGCCATCCAATCAGGCTTTTGAAGAAAAACGGCGCCACATCGGAAGTTTTGGGGATTTGAGTTGGCTCTGGAAGTTAAAGCGTTAACGCTTTAACTTCCAGACAAGGTCTGGCATGCCGGAAAATTTCGGACAGCCTAAAACCCTTGCGCCACAAGGGTAAACGACAACCCTGGATTCCAAATTTCAACCGATATCGGTTGAAATTTCAAACTTGCACCTTGATAAGTTACCAGGGGAAACCCCATGGAAACCTTCAGGCAAAAAGCTAGAATCACTGCACTTACCAACCTGCGTGTTTTTGACGCGCTAACCAGTAAATGAAAACGCAGCTTTCTAGCCGCACGTTCTTGCACGGCTTTTCGCTTTACGCATCAATTATTCTTGCCATCACCGTCTCCAGTGCAGCCTATGCTCAGGCTCAAGGAGACTGTTTCAGCTCAAGCTCGGACGACTCTTTTGATGATTGCCGATTCCGCGGCGATCGGTTCACGAGCACAGGCTACAGTGGCACTCAGAGGTTGATTGGCGTTCCTGGCGGTTATCCGTACAGCGCCCCCAGGTACGTGACTTACTTCACTAAAGATCTTCCAGACCAGAATTCCGCATTCGAAGAAAATGAGCAAATCGACCCTGACCTGTTTACTTGGTCGGACGATCCGCGCGATGCATTTGCCGCTTCGCCCACTGACAGCCTGCAGAAATTTCCCTTATATAAAGGAACGATGAGGTCATTATCCTTCGTCAAAATATCTGATGGGCAGGAGACACAGTCCAGCTACAAAAAGAATTTTGCGCCGCCAAAAGCAGAAAAGTTTCCTAAATGGAATTTTGCCTACTGGGGCACAGGCGGCGGTGGGCCGGTAAGCGGCGACTCTTTCAAGGACAGTTTCGGCGTGTGGACACAAGTGTATGGATGGCCATACAGTCGACAGCCGATCAGAGTCTATTTTGCCGGCGACGTAGGCGATGCACGAGACGGGCTGGTAAAGCGTGTTTTCATCGAGTGCATGAGGCAATGGTGCTCGGCGACAAAGGGACTGCTCAAATTTACTGTCAGCGAGGACTCCAGATCTGCCGACATAATCTTGTGCCGTGATCTAACCACTAATCACGAGCTGGCGGAGAACAATCCTACCTTCCACAACGCCTGGCTAGATCGGGTCAAAATCAAGCTTCTCGACTCCACTTTAGACAGCCTGGGCGAAGCACAATTGAGAGCCGTGCTTCTTCATTCAGCCGGACATGCAATTGGATATTTCCAGCACACGCCCGACACAAATTCAGCAATGAATGAAGAATGCTCTCATGTCTGGCATCCAACACAAAAGCTCTGTCCATGCGATGCTGCCTATATCAAGAAGATGTATTTGTCGTACAAGAAAGATCATGATGGAACTCTTGTAACTTCAGAAATACATATGGTAAGGGTTCCCTTTGGAAAGCCGATGCCGCTGATGGCAGGTTTTGGTCCCATACCTGGTAGTGTGCCGCAATACTGCGGGCGAAGAGTGACACGACCGACGACTGCAATGCCGCGACTCTCGCTGACTCCAATTGCAACCAAGCTGCCGACGGCGCGAAAAACAACCTTGCGCGCAATGCCGACTCTCCCCAACAATCATGCGGGTCCGACGTCGCAGCGTCTATCATTCAAACCATGAGTTCAAAGCCTGCGCTCTAAGCGCCGCGATTCAATCCAGACCGCTCTGGTCTTTTCCTGCAAGTGCCGGTGCGACAGATTTTGCGTTAGCTTCCACAATTCTTTCCGCCGAAATCTTGACGCGCTCCAGGCGCTTGTTGATGCGACCTTTCAGCAGGCAATTGATGATGTGCTCCGAGAAAGGCAAGCCGGTGTTGAGCACCGAATGCAGTTCCAACCTCGTCATTCCTTCGGGCAGCTCGGTTAGAATCCAACTGCCGCGCAGTGCTTTGAATTTGTCGGATTTGACCAGCTTGTAGTCTATTCTTTTGTTGAGGGTCTCGGTCTGTTCCAGCAAACAGACGGCTTGTCCAATTACCGGCATGCCGTTGAATTTCTGTTCGAGCATGATCTTGTCGCCCTGTTTTTCGACTACTTTGCTGTAGGCGAGGTCTGGGTCAGAGGCTCTTTCTTTGTGCACAGCTTCCCAGACAACAGGAGCCGGAGCTTTGATTTCAATGCAACCACGCACACCTTCTTTGTCTGCACATTTTGCAGTCGCAGGCGGAGCCAGAAGCATCAGTGCGATAAAGCCGATTACAGTCGTGAAAAGTACCATGGGGTGCAGAAACCTGGATTTCGGTTGGAAGTAACTAACTTGGATTCCGTTTTCCTGAAAACAAACGACCATCTCCTAGATGCGCAAGGAAAGACCGATTACAGAGAAACCGGTGCGGCGGGTTTGATATGAGACAGATACACTCGATACTTGGTACCTGCTTCCATTCTAGCTGTTTATGCCGTTTTGTGTGGGATTTTCGAAAAGTTCGCCGGAAATTACCTTTCAAAAGCCTGATGAATCCTAACTTCCTACCGAAAGGTACTCGAAGGTTCCTTGAAAGGATCCCCCGCCAGCTCGCATATAGTCAACTTCTCGAATGTTGCCCAGATTGTTCGGGGCGATAACGGCCAAACTTCGAAGAACGAGATCATCGAGACGAAAACTTACAGCCCCATTCTGAGATTTGTCAAAACTTTGCTAATGCCTGACATCAAGATGGTTTCGGCCGCCTAAAGCTAACTATATTTTATTGATATAAGTTATTACCAGGCTGCGTATATCGCTTGGCAGGAATACAATTTTTGTACTTGTAAAAGGCCTCCTACTGGAGAGACAACGATGTCTGTATTGACCGGTTTGCTTGTCGTAGTCGCAGCCACCTACATGACGATCTGGTTCAATGACAAGGTCAGCCGCAGCGACTATCTGGCCGATGAAAACATAGAGCCGTCTTGAGCCTTTGTCTCGAAGTTTCGAGCTGAATTCTATTTGTGCTAACTACCGACGAGACCAAAACACTGACTGCCCGTGCGATTGATCCGGCAGGTCTGCGTGTTTGCATGGTCTCTCGGCTGTTTTCTCCTTCCGGCGGATTGGAGCTTTACTGCCACAAAGTGGTGGAAGGACTGCTCGAACGAGGCGCGCAGGTGACAGTAGTCTGCGAGCAAAATCAGTCCAAGCTCACGCATCCCAATCTCAAATTCCACCTGTTTACAGCGCCAAAGAAGAAACTCTCCAAAGCTTACCGGTTGAAGCAATACCTGTCTCTGACATCGGAAGCAGTCAAAGCCGCCGGTCCGTTCGACATTGTCCATTCCCAGCACCACCCGGTTTTTCCAGTTGACGTAGCTACTTTCCACAACCACACGGTGTTTCGCCTGTCTCTGGTCGGCAAGGGCTGGGAGCGCTTGCTCAACAGCGCGAAAGTCGCATTTACGCCGGCGTATCAAGCAAGAAATGAAGTGGACAAACAACTTGCCGATAATGCAAAATGCCTAAATTTCACGTCCAAGACGTGTCGGGACGACTTCTACAAAACCTTTTCACTGGGCAGCAAACCATCAGTCGTATCTTATCCGGGAGCGACTCTGGCTCAGCCTCCCGATCAAGATAGCCAGGACAGGCCGACACGAAAAGACGGCGAACCATTTACTCTGCTTTTCGTAGGCAAGGGCTTCAGGAAAAAAGGTTTGGATGTTCTTTTTGACGCGATGAAAGAACTGAAGACGCAAGGCAAGAGTTGTCGCCTCCTGATTGCCGGATTGTCGAAAAAACCGGCGGACCAATTCCGGCTGGCCCGCCTGGGTCTGGATAAAGAAGTCGAGTATCTGGGTTTTAGGCATGACATGGAAAACGTCTACCGGCAGGCCGAAGCCATCGTTCTTCCGTCTCGCATTGAGCCTTTCGGCATGTCGCCAATTCAGGGCATGCTCCGGGGGCTAGTGCCGATAGTCAGCGCTGTCTGCGGTGTCTCGGAAGTCCTCACCGACAACCAGGATGCCCTTATCTTGAAAAACCACCTCGATTACAAGGAGCTGGCAGGGCTTATCGGGCGTCTCATGAACGATCGTGAACTGACTGCACGCCTTTCTGCGGCGGCAATGACATCTGCTAAGGAAATCACCTGGGAAAAGGCAGTAGAATCCACTCTTGTTGCGTACGGGCAGGCGATAGGAGAGAGAAAGTGAGCGCGTCGAAGAAGAAAAAGGACGCAAAAAAGGCGGCTGCAAAGAAAGATGCCGCAAAAAAGGAAGCCGCCAAGAAAATGGTAGCGCAATCGCCCGCCGGGCAAAGTGAAGTTTCACAGGCTAAAGAAGATCAGCCGGTTCAAAAGTTGCCGGTCTGCGAAGTACCGGCAGGCGATGAGCCTGAGCAGGAACAACCTTCCAATCAACAGTCTGTCCCCGAAAAACCGGTCGATGAACCAGTCCATGAACAGCCGGCCCAAGAGCTAGCGGCAGCCTCAAAGACTCAAGACGTCGCGGTCCATGCACATGCTCCCGCCGAGGCACCTCACGAGCCAATACCCGGCACCAACCGTTTGATTCACGAAACAAGCACCTACCTGCTTCAGCACGCGCACAATCCGGTCGACTGGTATCCCTGGGGACCGGAGGCTATCGATAAAGCGCGCGCTGAAGACAAGCCGATTCTACTTTCAGTCGGGTATGCCGCTTGCCACTGGTGTCACGTCATGGAGCATGAATCCTTTGAAGACGTATCCACCGCCAAAATGATGAACGACAATTTCGTCAACATTAAAGTGGACAGAGAAGAGCGCACGGATATAGACGAGATTTACATGAAAGCTGTTCAGCTCATGACCGGGCATGGCGGCTGGCCGATGACTGTCTTCCTCACGCCTGATTTGAAACCGTTTTTCGGCGGCACCTACTTTCCGAAAGAGCCGCGCCACGGAATGCCTTCCTTCACGCAATTGCTTTCGGCTCTCTCGGAAGCATGGAGAGAGCGCCGCGGCGAAGTGGAAGAAAGCTCCGGTAGTGTGACCGAACACTTGAAGATGCTGGACAGCTTGAACGCCCGCAGCGAAAGCAAGTTAGCACCGACCCAGTCGATCAAAAAAGACTATCTTCAAGATGCTGCCGACCGCTTGCTTGACGTTTTCGATCATCGCTTCGGCGGCTTTGGCAATGCGCCCAAATTCCCTCATACATTCAATATCAATTTATCTTTGCGCTGCATTGATCACCTGGTGGAAAAAACACCCAGCGCCAAAGATGCCCATAAAGAGCTAGTTACAGTTACCCTCGATCGCATGGCCATGGGCGGCATTTACGATCAAATCGGAGGCGGCTTCGCTCGTTATTCAGTAGATCGCCAGTGGCTGATCCCTCACTTCGAGAAAATGCTTTACGACAATGCCTTAATGTGCCAGACGTATATTGATGGCTACCGCCTCTTGGGAAGACGCTACTGGCTCGATATTGCCGAAGGCGTTCTTTCGTTTGTCGAGCGAGAGTTGAAGACAGATGAAGGCGCTTTCTATTCCAGCCTGGATGCGGACAGCGAAGGCGTTGAAGGAAAGTACTACGTCTGGACGCCCGCCCAAATCAAAGAAGCGGTCGGCACCACGGACGGTGATTGGTTGTGCGAGGTCTACGGCGTAACCCAAACAGGAAATTTCGAGCACGGCACAAGCGCATTGCATTTTGCAAAAACACCTGAGGAACTGGCGCGCGACCATGGAATGAGCATGGAAGTCTTCAACGACCGCCTGCGCCTACTCAACGAAAGGCTCTTAATCGCTCGCGAAACAAGAATTCGTCCGGGTCGCGACGAAAAGGTTTTGACCAGCTGGAACAGTTTGATGATTTCGGCATTCGTAGCCGGCTATGTCGCTACCGGCAAGGAAGCATATCTGGAAACTGCGAAAGTTTGCGCGTCATTTATCCTCGACAAACTGGTAAAAAACGGCCGCTTGCTGCGCACTTATGGAAGAGGAAAAGCCAAGCACAACGGCTACCTCGAGGATTATGCTTTCTTCGTGCAGGCATTGCTTGATCTGGCATCCGCGGATCTAGATCCTCGTTGGCTGTCCAACGCACGCATTCTTACCGACGTGATGCTGGAAAGATTCAATGACGCCGAGGAAGGCGGATTGTATTACACAAGCGACGACCACGAAAGCCTCGTCACTCGCCCACGTAGCCACTTTGATGGCGCAGTGCCGTCCGGCACATCAGTGGCAACAATGAACCTGGTTCGCCTGGCCAGAATTTCCGGCCACGATCCTTATATTTCGAGAGCTCAAAACTTGCTCTTGCTCTATGCTCCGTTTTTCCGGAAGCTTCCCGACCAATTCGGCAATCTGCTCTGCGCCGCCGACCTTTTTATACACGCCGAACAAGAAGTGGCAATCATTGCCGAGGAAGCAGGAAACGACCTCAAAGAGATGATCTTCTGCGCCCACAATGGTTATCGCCCCAACCAGCTGATTGTCGTCTCGAAACCCACCAGCGGCTACAGGCTTTTGGATTTCCGTGTGCCGATATCTGGCAAACCGACAGCCTATATCTGCAAGAACTTTGCCTGCCAAAAACCGACGACCTCTGCAGAGGACCTTTTGCCGGTAGTCCGAGCTTGAGATCGGGCAATCCGCAGATGCGATGCCACCACCGTATCTGCAGGGCAGTCGCAGACGCCTCGCCGGCGCGGCCAAACCGGTCGCATACATCGCGCCCCCGTTATCTCGGCAGCAAATCCGTTTTGAATGTCAACCTCTGAACAAAGCAAGCGTGGAGTAGACAGCACCCGTCGGTCCTGCTTCATGCGTTCGACGAAGGGTGCCTGAACCTACATTATGAGCGATTGCAACCGCTCCCAGGCGAAACTATCTCGATATAGCTTTGATCGCCGACTCGTAATTTGCCGATGTTGATTCACCAATGATGGTGCTCGACACCTGCCCGCTCGGCGAGACAAAAACGACTGTCGGAATCGGACCGACTTTGAATTGTTCGACAAGAGCGTCAGCGCCTGCACTGTCGACGTCGATGCGCTGGAAATCAACTCGATCACCATACGTGATGAACAGCCGCGTCAACACGTCGTTCATGCTCTTGCACTGGTCTGCCCAGTTGGCGTAGAAGGCATAGACGCGTCCCTTGCTGAAAGACGGCAGCACTGTATTAGCAGTAGAACTGCTGCTTCCACCAAACCAGGTATGACCGAGACCAAGCAAGTAATTATTGAACGCTCTAGACTGATCGCCGCCTCTGTTCAGACGCATGGCGCGGCGGAACATACGCCCCGCCATGTCAGGCTGATTACCCTTCATGTACGCTTGCCCGAGCAGTCCGGCAATGTTCGGATCGTCGGGACGCTGCATTCTCATTTGCTCCAACTGCGAAATTGCCGCTGCTGTATTTCCAGAATTGATCAATTGAACTTGCTGTTCCAGACCCACAGTGTTAATCGGCATTTGAGCGCCAACCGGTCTCGCGTACTGCACGGCTCTGGCGGAGTAAATATCGTCATTTCCGCCACCATACTGGCCGCCACTGGGTTGCCCACCACCAAATTGACCCGCACCACCATACTGGCCGCCGCCATATTGACCGCCGTACTGGCCGCCACCGGGATAAGATGCTGCAGCCATCGGTCCACGACCACCACGTCGCCGGCCGACTTTGGTGGACAACCAAGATGAAATAACGCGGAGGTTTTGATCGCGCAGACCAGCGTCTTGCGTTTGCGCCTCTTCAAAGATCAAATGTTCTCCAGGCACGGCAAAGAATGATTTGTCCTTGGCGGCAACGTCATTGAACAACTCCCACGTGCCTTCAGGCTTGACGAGCTGATCTCCGTTGCCTTGCACGAACAGCACCGGCATATCGGTAACCTTTTTGGCCGCTTCGTGGTTCATATTCATGAAGTCCTGAAACTGAATCAACTCTTGCGGAGAAAGATTCAATCGAGAAAGCGGGTCGCCGGACCACTGCGCTTTCAGCTTTGAATTTTGCGTAGCTTGGTTGAGAATGTCACCGCCGACATTGGCGAGGTTGATTCCGCTCAAAAGATTGAGAAAAACCTTCATGCTGGTTTTGCCCTGGTTGAAGCGCTCTCCAGCCGGAACCGAAGAGATCAATCCATCA
>JAYRNY010000564.1:0-1512 GCA_041911975.1 bacterium
CAGTTACGGCGTGGGAATCGGCATGTCCAAACTTGTTGAATATCCGACACTCAAGTTGCGCGACAAGTGGTTTCCATCGAGATCAGTGTAGGGCGACTATTTTGTAAGCGCTCCGGGCTCTGCTGCGCCTCACCCTCCGCGCGCATCCGAAAGTCGCTTCGGCCGCCTCCTCGGCGTCCTTCGCTTGTCCGTCTGTATGACTGCATTTTAGGCGCGCCCAAATTAATTCAAGGGCGCCTGCAATGCGCCCAGTCATCACCTACAGAAAAACCGGCACGGGACCAATTTCCCGCACCGGTTTTGTCAAAGATTCGAATTACCCTAGTGAGCAGCCGGTGCTGTTTTTGTTGCCGGCGCTGGTGCGGGCGGCGCTGGAGCCGGTGGAGGATTTTTTGCGCGATGCGATATGGAAGCTTCGATGGCTTTCCATTCGTAGACGATTTTTTCCATGTTGCCCATGAAGTGCAGCACGATGTTGGCGGGCATGCTGCTGAACATTTCGGTCATCGTGTAGAACACGACACCGAGAATGGTGAGGGTGCAGATGATCACGACGCTTCTTGTGAAGCGCGCTTGTTCATCGATTTTTTTACTGAGTTGAGCCAGACCTGTTTCGAAGGAGCTACCGTCAGCCATATTTGCCTCGCAAATCTATTTGTACGTACTGAATTCCGCTAACAACGTGCAACGGCCGAATTATATCCCCTTGATTTGTGGATTTTTCCCAAATTGCCAGGACAAAGGAGAATCACAAAGCACTGTTTACTGTTTTCAGTGCATTTAAGACATAAATTTCATCGTCTTCAAACACAGCTCTGAAATCAATCATCAGCTTTTCGTCCTGAATGATTCCGATAATTGGCGGATCGCAGCGTCTGATGCAATCGCTGATGCTTTTTGCCGAAGCCTTCTTCCCGTCTTTAGATTGCACGGACATGGCAAAACTGGGCAGAGTCTTGCCCGGTACGGTGCCGCCTCCCATGGCTGCCTGACTGGGTATTACGCTCAAGATCAAATTGGCAAGTGTGGCGCTTTCTCTTTTGATGAACGCTTCGATTCGCTCTTTGATTTGTTTTTCGCTTGCAGATGCCAGACGAAGGGCAGGAATTTTTTCAAATGGGTCGCCTGAGAGATAGAGAGTGAGCACTTCTTCGACAAAGGCGATAGTCAGCTTGTCGCAGCGCAGAGCGCGATAAATAGGATGCTTGCGCATCTTCTCGACAGTTTCCTTCTTGCCGGCAATTATGCCTGCCTGCGGCCCGCCCAGTATTTTGTCGCAGGAGAAAAGACACGCATCCAGACCCGAGGCAATGCGACTTGGCACTGTAGGCTCGTCTTCCAGTCCAATCGAATGCAGGTTCACCAGCGCGCCCGATCCGAGATCTTCTAAAACCGGTACCTTGGCTGCTTTTCCAATCGCGACAAGCTCGCTTACAGATGCTTCTTGAGTGAAACCTGTGATCGCAAAATTGGAGCGATGGCACTTCAGAATCATACCTGTGTTGGCGTTGA
>JAYRNY010000565.1:0-5246 GCA_041911975.1 bacterium
AAAATACGTTAAAGACAATGGACCGCTTTCAGTTAAGGAACTCGTCAAAGTTTTTGTCCCTGTTTGCAGCGCGTTGAAGTACGCCCACACTGAAGGCGTTTTTCACAGTAATTTGAAATTGAGCAAAATTTACGTTTCAAATTTGAAGGCGCACCCTGTTGTGAAAATTTCAGACTTTGGACTGACCGACAAGTTGGTAAAGAGCCTCGGTTGGATCAAAGCAACATTGAGAACCCGCGATCAGATGGGAGATCCGCTCACCGCCAGCCCCGAATATTGGCAGGGAGAGGAGAGAACTGAAGTATCCGACATCTACATGGTGGGTTGCGCGATGTACCATGCGCTCACCGGCACGCCCGTTTTTGATAAGAAGAGAACTATGGAAACTATTGCCGCGCATATTTATTTGCAGCCTGCGCCGATTCCGGAGAAGCTTCAGATTCCCCAAGAGGTGCGCGATATCGTCGACAAGTGTTTGAAAAAACAACCTGAAGATCGCTATCAAACTATTGATGAATTGAGTGCAGCACTGGAAGCCGTAGGATAGATTCGGAAACCGAAAACAACATAAGAAGGAAGCCCTTTCGGTCCTTACAAACTAATGGAGTTCGATAATGGTCACACCAGTAATGTCCCCGGTCAATGAATTCGTCGCTCTTCACGACAAGGGCTGCTTTGTGATACCCAATCCATGGGATGTCGGCTCCGCGAGAATTCTTCAGCATCTGGGGTTTAAGGCACTTGCCACCACATCTGCCGGGTACGCCTTTTCTCAAGGTCTGCCGGATGAAGTTGACTCGCTCGATCGCGACAAAGTTTTAGCGCACATTCATGACATAGTCAGGGCGACGAAGCTGCCGGTGAATGCTGATTTCCAAAATGGATATGCCGATGAGCCGTCGAAAGTAGCGAAGAACGTCAAACTTTGTTTGGGTACGGGAGCCGCTGGTATCTCAATTGAAGATGCCACTGGTGATAAAGAGAACCCTTTGTATGAGCGCGAGTTGGCTATCGAACGAATCAAAGCTGCCAGAAAGGCAATTGATAAAGAGCAATCAAAAGTAGTTCTGACCGCTCGCTGCGAAGCGTACTTGGTCGGTGCTCCAAATGCGTTCAAAGTAACTTTGGATCGTCTGGTTGCCTATGCGGATGCAGGCGCAGATTGCCTCTTTGCACCAATGGTAAGCGAGCCAAAAGAGATTGAAGCGATAGTAAAAGCTGTTGTTCCAAAACCGGTGAATGTGCTCATTTCCAATTCGGCAACGGGACTCACCGTTCAGAAACTTGCCGATCTTGGCGTTCGCCGAATCTCCGTCGGCTCCGCGTTGGCACGCATGGCTTATGGCGCCTTCATGCACTCGGCAAAAACCATCAAGGACAAAGGCACTTTCGATAACTTTGGCGTAGCCGCATCGTTCGCTGAGCTGAATCAAATATTCACTCCAGAACTTTTCAAATAGTTCGATTATCCGGGAGGGGTATTGAAATGAAGCGAGAGTTTGAAGTGTGTATCCGGCAAGACGGGAATGCCTTCATTGCTCAGTGTTTGGAAATAGACGTTCAGATCGGCGGTAAGACCGAGGAGAAAGCTCTGGAAAATCTGAAAAAGGAAATCCGTCATTATTTCAAGGATGATCCAAGACCTTTTGAACTTTCCTTGAAGGTCGTCGCGGTTGAAGTAAATACGCCTATTGAGTGATCCGAGCTACTCAGTCATTCACGCCGATTTCGGTGAATAGATAGGTTCCATTCACTTTCTCGAAGCAATAGATGTCATCGTCGCAGAATGCGCTGAAGCCTGTTTTGTCTTGTACGGGCTTCTGTTTGATTAAACAGTCACGCTTTTTTTTGTTGAATATCGTATTGCAGTGAGCGATGAACTTCTTTTTGTCCATCGGCTTTTCATATGCATCATATGGAAGCTTCGTCATTGATGCGATGGCTTCTTTGTCGTTCTTCACAAGTGCAGCTTTGAACTTTGTCCAGAAGGCATCGAATGCTGCGTCCTTTGCAAATGCTGCCATTGGTGAGATGCACGAGAGGGCAATCCCAAGTGCTAATAATTTGGTTTTTCTCATGGCTCTCTCCAATGATAACGCGAACACGTCATATAATATCTCAAAGCTTCTAGAGGAACGAATATCTTTGCGGCATCCCAAGTCAAGAATCTGGTTGATTGTAGTAGACGGGAAGCTGTTTAGGTTTTAGGTATGTGTTCACAAATGGGCGCATACGACGCGCCTCTACGCTTCTTCTGCTTGCACTTTTCCCTTGGGAATGGAAAATTTGAATTTGCTGCCTTTTCCTTCCTCACTTTCTACGGAAATTTCGCCGCCATGAAGTTCTACAATGGCTTTGCAGATTGCCAGCCCTAATCCGGAGCCCCCTGCTTTTGCGTGATCGGAAGCGCTTACTTGCTGGAAGCGTTCGAAAATTGTGGGGATTTTGTCTTCCGGAATACCGCGCCCCTGGTCTTTAACGCTGATCTGGATAGCACCACTTACTGATTCGGCGCTAAGAGTTATCGATGTATCGCGCGGAGAAAACTTGATGGCGTTGGATACAAGGTTCGTCACCACACGAGTGATCTTGTCTTCGTCGACATTGAATCTAAGTTCTTCAGGTTTTACGTTGCCATTTTGAGTGACCAGGGTAACACCTGATTCCGCCGCAAGTGCCGAGAGTGTCTGCGCTGTGTGGTCGAGGATCTTGTCTGCGGAAACTTCTTCCTTTGCAAGCTCCATCATGCCGGCCTTGATTTTTTCGACATCGAGCAGATCGTTTATGAGGCTTAGCATTCTGCCTGCATTGCGGTCGGCAAGCTTGAGCATCTTGGTGGCTTTTTCTGTAAGTTCGCCGAGCAAACCGGTAGCAAGCATTTCGTGGAAGTTTCTAATGGTCGAAAGAGGAGTTCTCAAATCGTGAGTGATCATTGCCACCACTTCCTGCTTCATGCGCTCTGCTTCTTTGCGTTCGGTAATATCGTGGATCACGCAGAATAACGTTTTGTCTTCTTCGGACCACGTTGATGACCATAGGGTGTCGATCATCATTCCGTCTTTCCTGAGCATGCGTGCTTCAATTGGTTCTGCTTCGGCTCCACTTTTGAGTTTTTCAATGGCTGCAAAAACCTTTTCCTTATCATCAAGGAAGACGAAGTCGATGAAAATCTTGCCGAACATTTCATCTGGCGAATAGCCGAATACCGGTAGCGACGCGGGATTTACCGCGCTGAAGTGCCCTCTGGCATCGATCGAGCAAATGACGTCACTTGCGTTTTCAATAATCGCTCGTTCCTTTTTCGATGCTTCAGTCAGAGCATCAGCCATAGTGTGAAAAGTTGCATCCAACTCGGCGATTTCGTCATTGCCCAGAACTTGCGGGTTAAGAGGTAACTTGCTGGCTAATCGTATGGCATTGTCACTCATGACATTGACGCGTTTGGTAACACCATGAACGGTGACTGAGATAATGCTCAAACACGCGAAAATTATCAAACACTCGGCGATTAGCACTGTATTGATCTGCTGCCTGAGCAGTTCTTGTTGCTTTGGTCCAGTGGTAGTCTGCTCCAGCTCTGCATTCATAATTGATATGAAGTTGATGGAGAGGATGTCCTTGATATCGGCCTGAACTTTTCGCCAGTTCGCCTTTCGCGCCGGGTCATACTCAATTGGATGCGACTTGAGCACAGGAATTTGTTCTTCAAGCAGGCGGTGCATGCTTTCCATCAAGCTAAACACCCCGTCTGCGGCATCTTTCGACGACATGATTGCAGCCAGCTGATCCGGATCCTCTTTCTTGAGTTCTTTAAGCTGCTCGTAGTGAAACGCCAGCAAATGCCGTTTGTCAACGAAGCGGCCAATCATGTCGGACTCAACGTCTTCATACAGTGGATGAATGAAATGCTTCTGACCGCCCTGTCTGTATACCTTGGCGTGTGTCAATTCGTTTTGTTCAATGGCCGTGTCGATGTCTTTAAAGTACGCATTGATTTCTCTAATCGCATTTGCAGCCTTAAGTGCTTGAACGTTTTTCCTTGATTCGTTGTCGAATTGCTGTTGCAAATTGAGTAAGAGTGCCGCAAATGCGAACAACTGGAGAATCAGAATTGCGGCAATCCAGTTGAGACGGTCTGTCAGCCGTTTCGAGTGCAAGCAGGTGAAAAGCAGCAGTACAAATGCCTTGAAGCAAAGGCAGATAATTTGAATATTGTTGACTTCCCGTCTGATTTGAGTTTGCTTTTCTCGCAGGCTTTCACCTCGCATGCTCTCTGTTTTTCGCAGCTCTTTGAGATCGTCGGTGACCACGGCAATCTCGTGGTTCTGAATCTGCGCGTAGAACGGATCAACTTCACTGCCTGAATTTTGCGTGAATGCATGTGGCTGTTGTGCCAGGACCTGAGCGGCCTTTATATGTTGAAACGCGGTGTTCTCTGCGGTTTCAACTATATCCAGCGCTTTCTTCTCATCGCGGGTGAGTGATTTGAGATCGGCAAAATCAGCCTTCAGTTTCTCCAAGTTGTTCGCGTCGCCGGTGCGCTCTTCCGGCAGCGCGCTGCAGCTTGTCACCAGAGTCGTCGAGCGCTGAATTGCATCATCGATCTTGCTGGCGATGGCAGTACAAACGGATGCTTGACCGGCTTCGCTGGCTGCCTGGCTGTTTAAACTGAAAATTGTGAACCAGAATGCGCCCTCAAAAACCAGCGCGCCTGCAATCAGGCAGATAAGTTTTGCAGAGAGCTTTTTCTGTAATGGCACAAAGAAATTCTTGAGTTGGGCGGAGTCTCGGTCTTGTAACCGACAATATCATGACGCTTTTCGCCTGACCGGCAAAGATTAAATGCTGGGTTAAAAGTCACGGATTCAAGTCTGATAAAGCTGGAATCTCTTACTAAATAAGATATATAGGTTGATCACCGTTTTCAGGCGGGCACAATGACCTTGAATATTAAATAGCGGGACCTTGTTGATGTACAAACCGAAGCGCCAGGTTCGCCTGGACCCGATGAAATATCCGCCCAGAATGAGTGACCTGAAGAATTTGCTTCAGGAAGCGACCATAAATAAGGGATGCACCGTTGAGCTGCCGTTTGCCGCCTTGAACAGCAAATGGAGTTTGACTGTTCGGTCTGAAATCGGCGGCACTCAAGAGCCCATGTGGACACTTTATGAAGGCGAGGGCTCCAGTTCGCGGGTCGTGTGGAGCACGCCATTCGATGACGTGGAGCTTTTGCAGGACGTTCT
>JAYRNY010000566.1:0-11588 GCA_041911975.1 bacterium
AAGCTCCTGCCAGGGTTCGACAAAGACCACTCCATCGCGGACATCGGAAATCAGCACCTTGGCGCCGCGCTTGTACTCGCTCTGGGCCGCGTTTGACTTGGCCGGCATGTTATAGCGCTTCGAGCCGAGCACGTAGGTAATCTCTCCGGTTCTGCCCGGTTGAATTGACACGCAGACTTCGGCGGCGTGTCCGATGCATTCTTCGACGCGGGAAGTAGTAGAAACGTGCGACTGCCGCACGAACCATCTGAGCATGAACATCGTCACGTTGCGCATTATCAAGCCCACGGCAATGGCGGGCACCAGACTCAGTGCTCCCAATTTGAAAATTGCCATGCCGGTAATTCCGAAGAAAGCAAGAAAAATTGCCATGGAAGCCGGGCTTATCCAGGACATTACTTTCAAGAGCATGGGCGTTTGCTGGCGCCCGTGGTCAAGGTTTGTGACCTTCGAAATTTCTTTCAGTTGCGAGTTTACGTCATCGGCGCCGTGTTCGTGACCGCCGTGTGCATGTCCATGATCTCCTGCATGTCCGTGCCCGCCGACATCATGGCCGCCATCGCCGTGCCCGGCATGCCCATGACCGATATGGTGCGATCCTGTGTCGTGCAGCCCATGCCCGTGTCCGAGTATATGGTGAGCACCGGTGTCGTGCCCACCTAGAGCGCCATGGTCGCCATGTCCACCGCCGGCGTCGTGCCCGATGTGCCCCGAGACCATGCTGAAAATCATGTAGCCGAAGCCCAGCACGGCGCTTACGGCATAGAGAGTTCCAAAAGTTCCTAGCGATTCCACTGAAAAGGCTCGCAGTTGTGGGGCTGAATTTTCAAAAAATATATGGGATTCCTAATACCGAAATTCCCGCTGAGCGGCATCGGTAAACCGGAAAAGCATTAAGAGAAGTGGAATTTTGGTGTACTCGACTGGGCGATAGCTGTTGCTGTTTCGTTCTAACTGCTTATGGGCGCAGAGTTTCGACCTTTTCAGCAGGCAAGAAACACTGCGGCTACCGGCTGCAACATTACGTTGGGCGACCTTTTTATCCGACGTTTACTCTTCTTGAATCTCTGTGTCATCGATTGTTGTCACTCCCATGACGATGAAAACGCCTTCCTTTATATCCGTCACCCACACCTTTTGACCGCGCACAAAGCTGGCGCTGCTATCATGTGCGCGTGCCGATGAGTTGTATCTCTTGCCGCCGATTTCATAGAACACTTCACCAGTTCGGCCGTCTGAAATCGGCAGGCAGACTGTTGCTTCGCCGCCGATAGCTGCTTCCGTGTTGAGTGCGGTCGTGACTGTAGCGACCTCGCTGAATTTTTCAAGTAAGTGGAAAAACAATTTTCTGGCGATCAAACCAATGACGATAGCGCACGGCAGCGAGAGGAGCTTGGGAAAACTGTTGATCTGCAGGCAAAGAAAACCCACCATGCCGCCCATGGAGAGCATTATGGCGACCGATGTAGGATTGAAGTAATCGACAAAGACCGGCCAGATTCTCTGGGTGTGGAAGTGCGGCAGGTGCATGTGGGCGGAGTGTTCGATTTTCCCCAGCACTCGCTTGCCGAAAAAGCCGCTGGCTGCTTGCCCTGCAGCTTGCGACTGACCGAGAGAATGAGCTGCGCCTGCGTCGCTGCCGTGATGTCCAGCCGCATGATGACCTGATGCATCGTGACCTGAGTGCCCGGCGCTGTGGTGAGAGCCTGCGTTTCCTGTATGTGCCCCGTAGCTGCCGTCGGCACCGGCATGCCCGTGATGTCCGTGCCCGGAACCATGGACTCCATGCCCGGAGCCGTGGTGTCTTGCGCCGTGCCCGTGATGCCTTTGGGCAATCAGGCCTGAGCTCATGGCGATACAAAGGTAGCCAGTGCCGAGAATGCCTGCAGCGCCGTAGATTATGCTCAAAATCTGGATGTCATTCATCAGTTATGCTTTGCCCTAAAATTGAGTTTTTTCCTCTCAATGGAACGATAATGGGACATGGCGTTGAAATTTAGGTGTGCAAGTGGAAGTAGTCGTAACGCATAACAACATGGACTTTGATTCGCTGGGGGCGCAATTGGCCGTCACAAAGCTACACCCTGCCGCCCGTATTGTGCTCGGCACGCCTGTTTTCGGAAACGTACGCAATTTCCTGTCTCTATACAGAAGCAGTTTGCCGATAGTGCAAATGAAGTACGTGGACCGCAAGCGCCTGACGCGCATTTATGTGGTCGACTGTCAAAACGCCGAGCGTCTGGATGCCGGCTGCCGCGATTTGCTTTTGTCCAAAGACTCGCGCATTCCCTATCTCGTATTCGACCATCACGGCATCGATCCCGATGGTCTGGCTGATGGAGCCGAGGCTGAGTCTCTCATTGAGCCGGTAGGCGCCGCCACCACATTGCTTGTCGAGCGGATCAAGAAGCAGAAAATAAAATTGACGGCGTTCGAAGCCACGGTAATGGCTTTGGGGATTTACGAAGACACTGGTTGCCTGACCTATAAAGGCACGACCGAGCGAGATTGTCTTGCTGTCGCGCATTTGCTTAAGTGCGGTGCTGATTTGCATCATGTGAATGAATACATTCACCCGAAGCTGGGCGACGAGCATTCGCTGCTCTTGCAGGAGATGGTCAAGAATTGCCGCACCATTCAGCTGGAGGGAGTGCGCATTGTGGTTGCCACAGCGCGCATGGATGATTTTCTTTCCGAGTTGGCCGGATTGACGCGAAGGCTGATGGAGATTGAATCGGCCGGAGCTGCATTTACTGCGGTGTACATGCGCGACCGCGTGCATCTGGTCGGCCGCAGCGACACTGCCTCTGTCGATGTTCGCCCTGTAGTCAGGCTCTTCGGGGGAGATGGTCATCACGGAGCGGGTTCTGCCGTTGTGAAAACGGCAGATCTCGACGATGTCGCGCGCCGTATCATTGGCTGTCTCGAGTCATCGGTCAGTCCCGAAAAGACCGCCGCCGAAATAATGACTTCACCTGTAAGGACTGTTCCGCCGACGGTTTCCATGGACGAAGCCAGCCGCATCATGATTCGATATGGGCAAGACGGAGTCATCGTTACCGACGAGGGTAAAGTCGTAGGCGTTATTTCTCGGCGCGATATTGACCAGGCCACTCACCACAGGCTCGGTCACGCCCCAGTCAACGGTTTCATGAGCCGCCCGGTTTTGAGCATCGCTACGCGCACACCGCTGAGCAAAATCCAGGAGATGATGGTCAAAGAAGACATTGGGCGTCTACCTGTGCTCGATGAAGACGGCAGGTTGGTGGGGCTGGTGACGCGCCATGATGTACTGCGCATTCTTTACGGGCCAAAGCCGGCAGGCAAGGTAACCGTGCTTTCGCATGATGAGACGGACTGGGCGAGTGCCGGCTCGTCCAGGAGATCTGCGGCCGGGGTCGACCTGGGCAATAAGCTCAAAACTACCACTGCTTCTATCCTTTGGCTCTCGGAACTGATTGGGGAAACGTCAGCCAGGCTCGGCATGACCGGCTATCTTGTGGGGGGCTGTGTACGCGATCTGTTGCTCGAAAAGGAAAACTTCTATCTTGATTTTGTCATTGAAGGATCAGCAATCGAGCTTGGAGATGAGCTTGCCAGCCAGTATCCTGGGCGGCTTAAGGTAGTTGCTCGCCACGATCGCTTTCAGACCGCCACTCTTGAGTTTTACTGCGAAGAGAAGCGCGAAGTCGATCTGTCGACTGCGCGCACCGAGTTCTACGAATATCCGGCCGCACTGCCAACAGTCGAGCCGTCCAGGCTGGAGCAGGATTTGCTGCGACGCGATTTTACGATTAACGCGCTGGCTGTTTGCCTCAATCCGGGGAGATTCGGGCAGCTGGTTGATTATTTCGGCGGTCTGCAAGACTTGAAAGACCATATCTTGCGCATCTTACACCCGTTCAGCTTTATTGAGGATCCCACGCGTATCATTCGCGCGGCTCGTTTCGCAGCAAGGCTCGGATTTCAACTCGAGCCCAAGAGCAAAGAGCAAGCGCGCAGAGCGATAGCCATGGGCATTTTCGATGACCTGGGCGGAGCGCGCATCAGGACGGAGTTAAAACTCATTCTCGCTTCGCCGCATCGAGTAGCCGCTTTGGACCTGCTCGGTGACCTGGGAGGACGCTTGCGCTATCTGGATGCAGAGCTGGAATATGGGCTTCCCGTGCGCAGTTTGCTCAGACGAGCCGAGAGACTTCTCGAGCACTATCCCGTCGAGGACAGTTGGCTAGTGCATCTGGGCTTGCTTATTTCAGGGCTGCCGAAGCAGCGTCTTGAAAACACGCTAGATAGGCTGCAATTGCAAATGGATCACAAGCACAAAATACTGAGCGGATTGCGTTTGCCCGAACAGATCGGTGCTCCTGATCATGAGCCGCGGCGCAGCCAGATATATCGTCTGTTTCACGGGCAGCAAAAAGAATCGCTGGCGATTGCCGCCTGCCTGGCTCGTCCCGGTTCTCAGACCAGGCGCATGATCAAACTGTATTTGGATCAATTGGGTGATACCACAATCGAATTGACCGGTGCCGATCTGTTGAAACTCGGTTTCAGGCAGGGACCGGAGCTCGGGCGCCTGCTGGAGGCTCTGCTCGACGCCAGGTTGGATGGCCTGATCAAAACTCGTGACGACGAACTGGCATATGTTCGGGCAAATCCGGAAATGGTTAGATGAATGCGATAATTTTGCTGTCTGCGCTTTAGGAAAAAATTCTTGGAAATCGCTGTTCTACCTTTTCCGATTGCACTATTGACGGTTGCGCTTGTCTACAGGTTTTTGACGCCACTTTTGACCGGCGGCAAAGTTGCGCTGAAACCCGGAATTAAACGCAAGTACATGCTTTTTTCTTTGGCGGTGTCTGCAGCCTACGCAATTTTATTTGCGGTAGTATCTGTTGGTTTGGCAATTGCTCTGACGCCTTTGCTGCGAGATTATGATGTAGACAATGATGCGAAGTGGTATTGGATAGGCTTTTTCTTTCGCCTTGTCGTCAGTCAGTTTATTTTTTTCGCGCTTACAATCTTGGCTGGAAGGTTCTGGAAAGGAGCAATCACAGTCGAAGGGAAATTCAACGCCTGGAAAGCCGCCTGGGCTCCGGCTATTGTGACAGTTTCCACGATTGCGTTGGCTTCGTATTCGTATTGTCTTATCTTTCCGCCGCAATAGTGCGTCTATGCTCTTCGATCGGGAACCAGGACTGACACCGCTTGTGGTATTACTTCTATTTGCATCGGAGTAGTTCCGAAAGCGTCGCCATCGATCATCGCGATTACTTCTTTCTGCGGCAGAGGTGCCGGCTCTTGCTCGCCCATGAAAAGGTTCTTGATGCTCGACCCTAACACTTGTAGCCTTGTTTTCTTGGGTGGCCTTGGAATCACTTCCACGAGCAAGGAAGACACTTTGCGAATGTAATATGGTGCCTTCCCGCCGATAAAGCCGCCTGCAAAGCGGAATCCCAATTCTACATAGTCTTGAAATTCAGTTGGGTTGAGTACGCAGAGATCCAGCAATCCATCATTCAATTCTGCTGTGTCGGAAAGTTTTCCCACGCCAAGATCGGAGATGTTTGTGATGAAAACACCTGCAGCCCGCACAATGAATGATTCTCCGACAGTCGTCAGGCGAAAGTTCACCGGCGGAAGAGCCAGGGTTTGAATCATCGAGCTTGCATAGGCAAGCATTTTCCAATTGACTTTTTCCTGGTGGTCGGTAGAAATTACTGCGTCGGAAAGCGGGCCGGCACCGGCTGCAACGCAGAAGTATTCACCGTTCATCACGCCAAGATCAATCGGCATTGGTTTTCCAGTCATCAATACCTGGATAGCATCATCGAGCGGATCCCCGAGGATGTTTTCCTCATATATGCCTAGATTGCGCGCCAGTTGGTTGCCCGTGCCGAGCGGTAAAATGCCGACGGGGATGCGCGGTCTATATCGTGCCACCGCCCCCAGTGCAAAGCGCACTGTCCCGTCTCCACCGGCAGCTACTACCAGATCCGGATGAGGCACATGGTGAAAGATTTCCTGGAGATCCATGCCCGGTCGAGTGGGCATCACCGTTACGGCGTATCCAGCTTCCTCGCAGAGACGATGAACAATGGCGCCCAGCCATAGATCCGGTCCTACAGCCGTTCCGGCGGTGGGGTTGTAAACAACTATGGCGTGTCTGTGCATCTATCGCGCATCTGTTAGGGATACTTTTATTATTGCTTTGCAACCATTCTTTACTTACTGGGAGCCTGTTTTCAAAGATAGAAAAAATTCTCACGCGACATTTTTGGGCTACTTTTCACAGGTAGTCAACTGCAATTTATTTGCATGCCTGCGTCTTTTCAAGACCTTGACAGCCCTTTTCGAGTTGATTGTTAATTCGAGAATCTAAGAAGCCTATCGCTTGCTGTGCAAGTGGCTGTGCTAACGTTGTTGGAGAATTTTGTTTGACAATTAACACGATTTCAGTATTGTATTCGACACCATCCCGATTATCATCTCGCATTTCCCAGATCCCTAATTTATAGGAAGGACGGCATCCATTGCGTGCTAGCAGATCGAAAATGACGGCAAATACAAGTAAATTGGCAGCTTTTGCCTTGACTGTGTTTGTCGCTTTGCAACCGGTTGTGGTGGCACAACCTTGCGAAGCTCGTCAAAAAGTAGAAGGACCGCATGCAGTTATTGAAGAGGTTCACAACGGCAAAACCTTTTGCGTGAGCCATGCATTGATCAAGGCAAAGCCTGACGAAATTTGGCACATTCTCACTGACTACAACAATGCGCATCGCACTTTTCCAATGATGAAAAAGTGCCAGGTGCTCGAGGAGCATGGCAGTACAAAAGTTATGAAGCACGTCATTTCGCCCAGCGGAATGCCATGCACATACGAATATGTAATCGAGTTGAAAGAGACCGATAAAAAATGTTTGGAATGGAAGCGCGTTAGCGGCAGCTTTAAAGAAGTCGATGGATTTTGGAGACTGGAGCCGGTCGAAGGTGGACGTCACACGATGGTTACCTACGCCAGTTACGTAAATGGCGGACTGTTCATTCCCCAGGGCATGATCAAGCGCCAGTTCCGCAACGACATGCCGCAGGTGATGGCTACACTCACCAAAGCCGCTGAAGGCAATACACAGATTGCATCGCGCCGCGACAGTTCTGCTGCACAGCAATAACTGGCCGCGTCTACAAAGACATTTCGGGGCTCCTTCGATGAGGGAGCCCCGTTTCTTTGCTTGCTGAGTCCGCTTTCATACTGCCCGGTACAGGCAGGCCAGCCCGTCTGTTTCGCCCTGTTGCGGGCAGTTCGTCTCAGTTGTGCCGCGCGGGCGCTATCCTTGCTAGAATACAAAACTTGCGAATACGCATTTGAGGAGAGGTACCGAAGCGGTCATAACGGCGCCGTCTCGAAAGCGGATGGGCGAATAGCCACGTGGGTTCGAATCCCACCCTCTCCGCCATTTTTCGGAAAATAAATGGAAAAACGCAGATTCGCTGGGCTAGTGGCGGTTTGCGGCTTTGCCAGCGGATCTTATATAGAGAAACTGAGGATTCACCATGCAGGTCGGGATTGTAGGGCTTTCGGTTACGGGCAAAACAAGCGTATTCAACGCAGTCAGCGGGGGCTCTGCACAGGTGGGCGGGTTTTCCGGCAATGAACCCAATATTGCCGTCGTTTCCGTCCCGGACGAGCGCCAGACATGGCTTGCCGACCTTTACAAACCCAAAAAGACCACCTACGCCACAGTCGAGCTGGTCGACGTTGCCGGCGTCCAAGCTGGGCAAGCCAAAAAAGACGGTTTTAGCCCGGCACTGATGCAGGCGCTGCGCCAGGTGGACGCCCTGGTCCATGTCGTTCGCGTTTTCGAAAACCCGGCAGTTCCCCACCCTGAAGGCAGCGTTGACGCATTTAGAGATGCTGAGTTGTTTGAGCTGGAGCTAATAATTGCGGACCTTGGTGTTGTTGAAAAACGGCTGGAGAAAATCGACGCGGAAATTGGGCGCAAGAAAGGTCCAGAAAGAAATGCGCTGGAGCAGGAAAAGGAGTTGCTCGCCAAATTCAAAGATCAGCTCACTTCTGAAAAACCACTGCGCACCGTCGAGTTGTCTGATGAAGAACACAAACTCATTCGCGGTTACACATTTCTCTCTCAGAAGCCGATGCTCATCGTGGCAAACATAGACGAATCCGATATCGGCAAAGAAAAAAATCCCAAGTTGGACAAGCTGCAAACTTTTGCCGACAGCAAAGGCATTCCGGTTCTTTCTTTCTGTGCAAAAACCGAAATGGAAATTGCTCAGTTGGACGAAGCAGACCGTGGTGAATTTTTGACTGCTCTCGGCATCGAAGAATCAGGACGCGAAAAGTTGATCAAAGCGTCATACCAATTACTGAGGCTGATAGCTTTTTTCACTGTTGGCGAGGACGAAGTAAAAGCCTGGACGATCACCAGAGGAACACCCGCTCAAGAAGCGGCTCGCAAAATTCACTCCGACATCGCGCGTGGTTTTATCCGCGCGGAAGTTGCGCCTTACGAGTCAATCAGGTCACTTGGCACTTGGAATAACGCTAAAGACAAAGGACAAGTTCGCCTCGAGGGTAAGGAATACCTTGTAGCTGATGGCGATTGCATTAACTTCCGGTTTGCGATCTGAGTTTCTAGAACGAGAAGGTCGCATCGCTCAAAGAAAATTTGGCGCACTAAGGACCGTCTTGTTTCGTTGTATTTGAAACTGAGATAATTGCCTCGATGTTGCGTGCCATTTCCTCCTTGTTGGCCCGGCGAAGAAATGTTGCATGCGCTTTAGCAATGTTGAGAAAACCCGGCTGGCTAAGAGTACCTGCTTCAGTATGAATAGCGTGCATTTTGTCAAAGCACGTTTGAGCATCGTCCATTTTTCCGTCTTTGCCATTGGCGAGAACAAGAAAGCCGAGTGAGCCAGCCAGGTTTTGTTTGGCGTCATTCTTCTCGAAGATGTCGATTGCATTTTTCAATGCATCTGTTGCGCCAAGTTTGTTTTGCATAAACAGAGCCACGCCGAGCAAATGATTAGCAGTACCGACGGCATTGTGCTCGTCACCGGTTTGCTCGCGCAGCAAAGTAAGAAGCTGGCGGCATTGAGCTTCTGCCTCAGCCCAATTCTGGCTTGAAATCGAGAGTGTTACCGCCGCTTGCAGCGGCATTATGGCGGTGGCCTTGAGACCCTGACTCATATGGGATTCAAACATTTGTTTTATCGACGAGGAAACTTCCTGGTTGATCGCCCTTTCCGTTTCACCGGCACTCTTGCCTTCTGCTTGCGCGGAGGCATCTCTAGCTTGAATTTTCATCTCAATGATTTTCAAAGACGCCGCATGCGCCTTTGCCCGCACGTTGTCAGCACCTAGAAGGCGCTCTGCTATGTCTTTCGCATCCAAAATTAGTTCTTTTGCTTCGTCCAGTCTACCTACGGAAATGCAGACAGTGCCAAGCAGCGACGATAAATTAGCGGTTTCCAGATTGTCCTCGCACATCAATTGCGAGCGCGCCGCCAGGCATTCATCTAAGTGTTGCTCAGCCTCTTTGCGTTTGTTTTGCTTGAGCTGGAGCAGGCAAATATTGGCATTTGCTCCGATGGTTGCTGGGTGATTCTTTCCATAGATTTGCTCTGTCTTGTCTTTGTGCTGCTGAGCAAAAGATTCAGCTTCCGACCATTTGCCCGCCATCTGCAGGTGTAAAGATAAAGCATTTGCGCATTCTGAAACTTTGGAATGTCCATCTCCGTAAATGCTTTGCAAGACCGGCAAAATGTCTTTAAATATCTGGATGCATTCATCCATTTTTTGCTGTCGACCCAGCAAAAACGCTTTCAATTGCATGATTTCGCACGACGAAGGATGTTTGGTTCCGAAGGTTCTTATCGTAATCTCGTAGGAGTCATTCAGGAGTTTCTCTGTCTTTTCGAAGTCTCCACGCAACAATGTCACCGATGCTAATGCTGCAAAGGCGTATCCATACTGATAGTGCGACTCTCCCAGTTTTTCCCGCGCTATCTTCAAGCACTGATTGGCTGCCTGCTCGACAGTTGCCACGTCCATGAAATTTACACTGGCGACCGCCTTGTTAATCAGTGCGGGTATTGCACTCGGGTGTTCTTCTCCGAATTGCGCGCCCGATATTTCCAGGGCGCGATTAGCGACTTCAAGCGCTTTGGGAAAATTCTTTTGCGATATATAGCAATGGCTCAGGTTGCAACATATTTGCACCGATTCGTCAGTTTCAAAAGGCCCGATCCAGGCGGCAACGGCAGCGTCAACATCGGCTCGTCCATCATCTATTCTGTCGGCATTGTAATAGCAGTAAGCCCGTTCGCTGTGTGCAAGAGCCAGGCTGTGTGGTTCATCTTTCGGGCACATCTGCACAGCTTTGTCCAGCAATTCTACGGCGTGTTCAATGCGCGCCAGAATGCGCTCCAGCCGCCCATAACTCAGATAAATCTCCCATTGAATTTTTTCGCTAAGATTTTCCTTTTTCGCAATTGACAGTGATTGTTCAAAGCACTCCCTGGCCTTCGTGAATTGGCCCATTTCTACTTCTATCTCTGCGCATTTCAGCAAACTTAGCGCCAGTTGCTGCGGATTTTCTTTGCAGTCGTGGCAGCATTGTTCGTACTTTGCCAGCGCGGCTGCGAAGTCGCCATTTCTGTAAGCCGTGAGACCTTCGTCCAGGTTGATTTGCCAGGAGTCATGCATAGATTTCACCCACCGTTTTTGCGGGCGCCGGAAGGCGCCCGACTCTACAACGTGCCCTGTGCGGCTCAGAACTACTCCTGAGTCGGTGGTCAAATCTACAGGAAGCTTTCTTGACATTTTGGCACATAGGCTTATAGTTTTGCCTAATTACTAGAAGACTGCCAAAATGAGGCCAGCGACCCTGTGTGGGCGCTGCAAACAGGTGTATTCGGTTGTATCCGGTTGAAATCACGCAAACTGAAGACAAAGAGCTGGCTGAGTTTTTGAGGCAGGCTAAGCCCCGCACTGGGCGAGCGATGATTGATTTAATCATCTGGGGCTGGGGGATGATGCTCATTGGCCTCGCGCCTTACATGCTGGCGCCGAATATCTGGACTTTTTTGCTTGCCTTTGCCGTGGTCACTTCGCGTATGGGTGCGCTATTGGCGCTCGCTCACGATGCGCAGCACGCAGCCTTTCTTCCCGATAAGAAGTGGAACGATCTGGTGGCTGCCTGGCTGTGTGCTTATCCGGTGGGATCGATATTCGGCTCGTCTCGCGCTGTGCATATGGCCCACCATAAGCTGCTGGGGCAACCGGATGATCCAGACAGGAACTTTCACCTGGAAGACAACAAATCGACGGCTAAGGACTTCGTCGTGCATTTTGCGAGATTGATCTTTGGCGGGCAGCTCTGGACGAGTATTATCAAAAACGGACTATTGCGTCCGATGAAACGCGACAAAAAGGACGCCGAGCTTGTCGTCCTCCAGCGCACAGGGCATCCTGAGATTTTGAACCTGGTGCCCGTGCAGCTGGTCGTCTGGGGTTCATTATGGCTTGCATCCGGACAATGGTGGCTTTATTTGGCGCTTTGGCT